>NZ_JBSFWJ010000002.1:0-260874 GCF_053592695.1 Saccharopolyspora sp. NPDC002578
CGAACACGGTCGCGTCGTGGTTGCCGGGCAGCACCGACAGGACCGGGGTGTTCGGGTACTCCTGCGCGAGGCGTTCCGCGCCTTCCAGGTACACGTCGGCGTCACCGATCCAGACGCCGACCGGGACGTCGCCCAGCTGCTCGGTGTGGTGCAGCGGGTCCGTCTCGATCCAGTCCTGCTCGGTGGCGAACACGCCCTTCTCCTGCATGTGCTCCCAGGTCACCGGCAGCGCGGGCGCCAGCAGCGCGGCTGCTTCGACGGGCAGCCCCACCTCGGTGCGCTCGGCGGCGTAGTTCAACGCGCCGAAACCACCGGTCGATATTCCGGCGACGGCGAAGGGCAGGCCGTCGCGGTCGCCGAGCCGCCGGGCGCGCAGCCACGCCGGGACCTCTTCGAGCAGCATGCTCATGAGGTCGCCGTTTGCGGAGCCGTCGTTCCAGTACGAGTTGAACCCGCCGTCCACCGCGAGCAGGCCGAACGGCGGCAGCGCCCCGTTGGCGTACTCCGTCTCCAGCTTGCTCAGCGTCTCGTACGGGATCGGCGTCGGGCTCATCCCGTCCCTGCCGTGCAGGTACAGCACGATCGGCAGGTTCTCGGTGCGCTCCAGGCCGGTCGGGAACGCGAACATGAGCTGCACGTCCCCGTCCCGGTAGTGCGAGCGCTCGGTGTCCACGCTCAGCACCGGCCCGGTCGCCGCCGGAGTCCTCGGCATCGGTCTGCGCAGCGGTGCCTCCGCCGTGGCCTGCCCGGGTTCCGATCGCCCGCACGCGCCCACGGCGGCACCGGTCGCCGCCGCACCCATCAAGGAGAGCAGGCTCCGCCGCCCCAGTTTCACGTTCCGCATCCGCCTGCCACCACGTCGTCAAGGTCCCCCCGACACCTTACCGAGGCCCCTGATGCTTGTCCGCGAGGCCGACCACGTTCAGCATGACCCGAGGAGACGTCGGTGGAAGGGGATGGCGTGAACGGTGCGGAGAGCCTGCTCGCGGCGGCGCGGGACGCGGGTGTGGCGGTGTGCTTCGCGAATCCCGGCACGACGGAGCTGCCGCTGGTGGAGGCGTTCGACTCGGTCGGCGGGATCCGCACCGTGCTCGGTCTCGCGGAGGGCGTCGTGACCGGCGCCGCCGACGGGTACGCCCGGATGGCCGGACGTCCCGCGATGACGCTGCTGCACCTCGGTCCGGGATTCGCCAACGGCATAGCGAACCTGCACAACGCGCGGCGCGCCCGCACCCCCGTCATCAACGTGATCGGCGAGCACGCCACCTGGCACCAGGCCGCGGATCCGCCGCTGGCCGCCGACATCGACTCGCTGGCCCGCCCGGTGTCGGGATGGGTGGGCCGCACCAGCGGTGCCGCCGCCGCGGCGTCGGAGTTCCTCGACGCCCGCCAGGCCGCGCTGCGGGATCGGATGCCGGCGACGCTGATCGCCGCCGCGGACCACATGTGGGACGACGGGGGCGAAACCGCCGCCGTACCACCGGAACCGGCACCGGCCGCCGTTGACCGGCACCGGGTCGCGGGCATCGCGAAGCTGCTGGCCGGGCCTGGTCGTCCCGCGCTGCTGCTCGGCGGGGCGGCGCTCGGCGCGGACGGGATCCGGCTGGGCGCCCGGATCGCCGCGGTGACCGGCGGTGACGTGTTCGCCGAGCGCAACCCGGCGCGCATCGAGCGCGGCCCGGACGTGCCCGCGGTGCGGTCGCTGCCGTACTTCCCGGAGGACACCCTCACCGCGCTGCAGGACTACACGCACCTGGTGCTGGTCGGCACCGGCATTCCGGTGGCGTTCTTCGGATATCGGGGACAGCCCAGCGTTCCGGTGCCGGAGCACGTCCAAGTGCACACGCTCGCCGACCTCGACGAGGACGCCGTCGACGCGCTCGGCGCCGTCGCCGACGCCACCGGCGCGACCAGCGTCGAACCGCCGGTGCGGGAACGGCCCGCGCTGCGCTCGCCGCGCGGCGAGCTGCACGCGAAGGCCGTCGCCACCGCCATCGCGCTCAGCCAGCCCGACCGGTCGATCATCGTGAACGAGGGCGTCACCGCGGCGGCGGCCTACCCGGCGGTGGCGTCCGCCGCGCCCGCGCACACCGAGTTGGGGCTGACCGGCGGCGCGATCGGCATGGGCATCCCGGTCGCCACCGGGGCAGCGCTCGCCTGCCCGGACCGCCCGGTGATCAACCTGCAGGCCGACGGCAGCGCCGCCTACACCGTCCAGGGGCTCTGGACGCAGGCGCGCGAACGGCTCGACGTGACGACGGTGATCTGCGCGAACTCCCGGTACCGCATCCTGGAGGCCGAGCTGGGCCGGGCCGGCGTCCGCGAACCCGGCCCGGCGGCGACCGGCATGACCGACCTCGGCGCCCCCGCCGTCGACTGGGTTGCGCTGGCCACCGGCTTCGGCGTCCCCGCGGTGCGCGCCACCACCGGCGAGGAACTGACCGCCGCCCTGGAGAACGCCTACGCGGAACCGGGTCCGCACCTCGTCGAGGCAGTCCTGCCCTGACGGCCCCGCCGCAGGCGCTGAGCGCTCCGCTTGCGAGCGCCGCGGGCTTCCCGCGGCTGATACGCCGTTGCGGCGGTGAGCGGGGCGCTGCGGTCGCCCTCTCACCGGCCGGCGAGCGTGCGGGTTTCGAGGAGGTCGTGGCGGAGGGCGAGGGAGGCCGCTTCGAGGCGGGAGTGGACGCCGAGCTTGGTGAGCACCGCCTGCACGTGTGTGCGGACCGTCGTCGGGGAGACGCCGAGGGACTTGGCCATCGTCGCCGTCTGCGCCCCTTCCGTGAGCAGGCCGAGGCATTCGCGTTCCCGGGCGGTCAAGTAGGAGGCGAGCTTGCGGGCGTCGAGGGCGTCGCCGCGCTGCTGCTGCGACGGGACCCTGGTCGCGGCGAGCGAGACGACGGTCTCCCCGGCCGCGACCGCGTCGAGCGCGTCGAGCAGGATCTCCAGGCCGCACATCTTGTTCACGTATCCGGCCGCCCCCGCCGACAAGGCGCCGCGGACCCCGTGCGCGTCGCCGTCGGCGGTGAGCACCACGATCTTCGTGCCAGGACCGGCGGCGCGGACCTCCCCCAACCGCGCCACGCCGTCGCCGTCGCCGAAGAACCGGTCGAGCAGGCAGATGTCCGGTGCGAACCTGCGCACCGCGGCGACCGTGCCCGCCAGCGAGCCCGCCGTGCCGACCACCGGGAAGCCGCGCGCGGACAACGCCGCGACGAGCGCGTCCACGAAGATCGTGTGGTCGTCGCCGAGCAGCACCCGCGTTGAACCGTCCCCCATCGAACTCCCCCATCGTCGCCGTACGTCGCCAGCCGGGCGGTGTCAGGCCACCGGGAACACCAGCCGCGCCCGCGTTCCCCGCAGCGGAGCCGGATCCAGGTGCAGCCGCGCCCCGCATTCCTGCGCCAAACCCGTCACGATGCCCAGTCCGAGACCCGCGGCACCGTCCGGTCCGCGGCCGAAACCGGGCCCGTCGTCGGAGATCTCCACGGTCGCGGTTCCGCCGTCCGGCTCCGCCGCCGGTGAGCGGGTGATGCCCAGTTCGACGACGCCGTGCGGGCCCGCCGCCCGCATCGCGTTGTCCAGCAGGTTCGACAGCATCCGCCACACCGCGGTCGCGTCGGCCCGCACCGGCACCGGCGCGCCCGGCCGCACCAGCAGCGTCGGCGCCCCCGCTCGGGCGCGGGCGGTCGCGAGCCGACCGAGCAGGCCGTGCAGCTCCACCGGGACCGGCTCCGCGGGCGCCGCGCCGGAGGCGACCAGGTCCAGCAGCCTCGCCAACTCCTGGCTCATCACCTCCAGGCGGTCCGTCGCCGCGGGCGGCAGCGCACCGTCGGCGCGCATCCCTTCGGCCAGGTACGAGACGGCGGCCAAGCCGTGCCCCAGGTCGTGCAGCAAGCCGCGCAGGCACCGTTCCGCTGCCGGCGGTGCAGGCGCGGGCAAGGATTCGGTTCGCACCACCGCTCCCCTCCGCTCCGAGATGACGTGGCCGGATCCGCGCCGGCCGTGCTAACCGGGTCGTCGCGGATCCGGGGCCCGCACGTTGCAGTCTCATTCCTTCAGGGGATGACGGTCACCGCAGGTCACGGATGTACGCCGGGAGGTCCACCACGGCACCGGAGGGCCGTGACCCGCTAGCGGCCGGAGTCACCGGGTCCGGCCGGTACGCGGCGGCGAGGTCCGCCGCGAGCGCGACCTCGGTGTGCACGCCCGCCACCCGAGCGCGGGCCGCGGCGGCGAGCCCGGCCGCCCAACCCGGCTCGGCCAGCAGGCTTTCGACGGCCGAGCCCAGCAGGTCCGGGCGAGCCGGGGGCACCAGCAGGCCCGTCACGCCCGGCACGACCACGTCGCCGATCGCGTTCACCGCGGTCGCCACCACGGGCACCTCGGCGCTCATCGCCTCCACCACCGCCAGCGGCAGGCCTTCGTAGCGACTGGACTGCACGAACACGTCGAACGCCGGCACCAGTTCCGCCGCGTCCGGGCGTTCCCCGGCCAGTTCGACGCGCACGCCGAGCCGCGTCGCCGCCGTGCGCACCCGCGCGGCGCGCTCCCCGTCGCCGATCCACACGCCGATCACGTCCCGTCGGCGCAGCGCCGCCAGCGCGCGGACCCAGTCCTCCGGTGCCTTCTGGTAAACGAGCCTGCCCACCGCGCCGATGACCGTCGCCGACGGCGGCAGCCCCAGCGCGCGGCGGGCGCGACCGGGGCGGATCTCCACCGGGCGCACCGCGACGCCGGTGGTGCGGACCCGTTCCGGTGCGACGAGGCCGCGCCGCACCGCCTCCACCGCCACCCCGGTGCCGACGCACAACGCGACGTCGGTGACCTCGCCCAGCGCCCGCTCCACCGCCAGGTACGCCCGCCTGCGCGGTGCGCGCTGGAACTCGTGGAACGGGAAGCCGTGGTAGGAGTGCACGATCCGGCCCGCCCCGGTGCGGCGGGCCGCGATCCGGCCGAGCGCCCCGGCTTTCGCGCAGTGGGTGTGCACGACGTCGAAATCCCCGCGCCGCAGCAGCGCGGTGAGCCGCCGCAGCGCGCGCAGGTCGTGGCCCGGGGAGATCGGCGCGCGCAACGCCGGTTCGAGCACCGTCGGCAGCCCCGCTTCGGCCGCTTCGCGCAGCAACCGGCCGCCGCTTCCGGTGATCACGGTGACGTCGAACTCGCGCGGATCCAGCCCCAGCGCCCCGCGCAGCGCCATCACCCCCGCGCCGCCTTCGAGCCTGGTGATGATCGTGGCGACGCGCCTCCTGCGGCTCATCGGGGATCCGGCGGGGAGAGCTCCCCGGCGGCGCCGGGCGCGGCCGGGTTCGTGCGCAGGCCCGCGGCGGCGGCCACGCTCACCGCCTCCAGCTGGGAGTGCACCCGCAGCTTCGCGAGGATGCTGCGGGTGTGGGTGCGGACGGTCTCCACGGAGATCCGCAGCTCCTCCGCGATGCGGCTGCCGCGCTTGCCGTCGACCATGCCGCGCAGCACGTCGCGCTCCCGGTCGCTGAGCACGTCCAGCGGCCCGTCCCGGCGACCGGCGCGCGCCACGTCCTCCCGCAGCCGCAGCAGGATCTCGCCGAGCACTTCCGGCGGGAACCAGGCGTGGCCCGCGCACACGCCGCGCAGCACGGTCGTCAGCTCCTCCACCCCGCACTCCTTCGGCACCCACCCGGCCGCACCGGCCCGCGCCGCGTCGACCGCGCGCTGCCGGTCGAGCCCACCGGTGAGCACCACGACCCGCGTCGCCGGACGCCGCAGCAGCACCGCCTCCACCAGGTCCCCGGTGGAGGTCACCGGGTCCACGTCGAGGGTCACGACGTCGGGGCGCAACCGGTCGACCGTCGCGGGCAGCCTCGGATCGTCGGTGGCGCAGCGGCCGACCACCCAGATGTCGCCGACGTCGGAGAGCCTGGCGCTCAACGCCTCCGTGAGCATGAGGTGGTCGTCCACCATCAGCAGCCGCAGCACGTTCACCCCCTCACCGTCGCGCCCGGCCGCCCGGAAGTCCTCATCCACCTGCGGGAGCGGCACCCGACGAGACCGGGAGAACCGGGTGAATCCCGACGGCCTCACCCGACGCGCGCGTCCACGCCGGGGGTGTCGGCTGCCGGGTCGATGCTGTGGCGGCGCGGGCTGCTCCACCGGCCGTTGGAGCTCGACCACCACGCCAGCGGCAGCGACGACAGCGCGATCGCCGAGTCCAGCACCCGCAGCGGCAGGAACAGCCACGCGTAGAGCAGGAACCGGGGTTGCCGCTGGATCAGCGTCACCACGCACGTCAGCAGCAGGTCCGGCAGCACGATTCCCAGCAGCAGCGCGGGAATCGTCAAGTAGCCGGACACCGCCTCGTAGGTCCCGGCGAACCACGGCACCGCCAGCGCGCCGCCCGCCAGCTCCGGGACGAGCAGCACCAGCAGCACCAGGGGCAGCAGCACCAGCATGATGCTGCTGGTGAGCAGTTCCAGCAGCAGCAGCGAGAGCATCGCGGTGAACAGGTTCGGCTTCGGCGGGTGCCTGCGCACCGTCTGCCACAGCCCGAGCGACCACCGCTTCGACTGGCGCACGTAGTCGCGCATCGTGCCCGGGTCTTGGGTCTCGGCCACCGCCGTGGGCGTGAACCCGACCTTGCCGAGCCGCTTCTGGTAGACCTCGAAGGTCATGTTGAAGTCCTCGATGACCAGTCCCGGCGGGTTCACCTCGATGTTCGGCAGCACGTCGGTGCGGTAGAGGCTGGCGAAGCCCGGCACGATGTGCGTGGCGTTGACGTGGCGCCAGGTCTGGCCGAACTTCAGCAGGTACTGCGTCATCGAGTAGATCCGCTGCCGGTGGAACGCCACCAGCCTGCCCGAGAAGGACAACGACCGGTCCCGCCACGAGGTGCGCACGCACCCGGCCACGGCGACCACGTCCGGATCGTCGAACAGCGGCAGCGCGGCGCCGAAGTAGCCCGGTTCGACGCGCGTGTCGGCGTCCAGCAGCATCACCAGGCGGAACCGGCGGACCAGCCGGAACCGGCGGATGCCGACCTGCAACGCGCCCGCCTTGCCGACGTTCTCCTCGGTGCTGATCACGTTCACCCCGGCGCGGCGGGCGAATTCCACGGTGCGGTCCGAAGAGCCGTCGGAAACGACGTGCACCTGCTTCGGCGGGATCAGGGCGGTGATCGCCCGCAGGCTCTCCCGGATGACGAGCTCCTCGTCGTGCGCGGCGATGAGCACCGCGACGTCGGTGAGCTTCAGGTTCGTCGCCCGCCGCAGGCGGTGCCTGCCGGGTTCCGCCTTCTTCTCGCGGTGCGCCTGCAGATCGGTGACCACGGCCTTGCGCGGGCGCATCCGCGTGCGCAGCGAACCGTGCCAACCGTCGAGCACCCGCAACAACCCGATCAGGCCCCACAGCGTGAAGTTCGCGCCGAAGACCGCGATCGCCAGCACCCACCACGGGATCACGACACCGTCCCCCTCATTCGTCCACCGGCAGGCTTTCCGCGACCCGGTTCCAGGTGGCGGTGTCCTCGTAGCCGTACATCCACAGGTAGACGCCGCGGATCCCGGATCCGCGGGCCACCTCGAACTTCGCCTTGGAGCTGACCGAATTCTCGAACCACACCTCGTGCTCCCGGCCGCCCTCGTCGGTGTAGCGGAACCAGGGGGTCTGGCTCACCGGGTCGTAGTGCGTCTCCGCGCGGTGCTTGGTGGCGAGCTGGAACGCCTGCAGCCAGGTGACGTTGGCGCCCTGGTTTCCGACCCAGTCGTAGCCGTAGAGCGGGATGCCCAGCACGATCCGCTCGGGCGGGATCTGCGTCTTGGCGTACTGCACGACCTCGCGCACCCAGCCGATCGGCGCGACCGGTCCAGGCGGTGAGGTCCCCCAGTGGAAGTCGTAGCCCATCAGCCGGACCTGGTCGGCGGCGCGGCCGATGGCGGCGAAGTCCTGCGCCACGTTGCGCTCGTCGTAGCCGGCGTCGCTGTCCTTCGCGAACACCGCCACCGACAGCGTTCTGCGCTCCGCGTGCAGCGCGGCGCCGAGTTCGGTGACGAACGCGCTGAACACCTCCCGGTCGCCCGCGCGCAGGTTCTCGTAGTCGATGTCGATACCCGCGTAGTCCTCCCGCTCGACCAGCGCGACGATCTCCCGCACGTGCCGGTTCCGCAGCCGCGGATCGTGCAGCACCTTCGCGACCGGTCCGTACGCCCAGCGGCCGTCGGTGATGTTGGCCAGCGACGCCACCACCGGCACGCCCGCGTCGCGCAGCTTGTCGACCTGCTCGGAGACCTCGGCGGTCCGCTCCGGCGGGAACTGGTGGGTGATGGTGCCGTCGTCGCCGAGCCCGTAGATCCACGGCGACACCTCGTTCACCGAGTCCCGGTTGGCGACCACGGTCGCCGTCCCGTTGCCCAGGTTCCAGAACGGCAGCGAAGCCACCACGAGCGTGCCGGGCTTCGCGGGCGACATCATGCGCGGCGCGGCCATCACGACCACCAGCAGCGCGGCGATCGCGATGAGCGCGATGAACCAGATCGACCCGCCGAAGTGGCGCACGCGCCGGGCGCGGGGGCTCCGCGCCCGGTCCAGGTCCCACGGCGGCGGTCCGTCCCGTTCCGGTTCGGGTTCCCCGGTTCCGGTCCGCACCCGCCGCCACCACGTCGCGAGCTTCGCGCCGAGCCCACCGCTCGCAGCGGCCCCCGCACCCGTCGCCACTTCATCCCGTTCGCCCTCCCGCACCCCGTCGTCGTGCATGTCCCCTCCGCTACGCCGACACGACCTGCGCCGCGCGCGTCTGCTCGTCGATGACGGCGCGAACGATGTCATCGAGCGTGCGGGTGGGCTGGAAGCCGATCAGCGCCCGCGCCTTCGCGCAGTCCGGCACCCGGCGTTGCAGGTCCTCGTAACCGGGCCCGTAGGCGTCCTCGTAGGACATCTTCACGACCCCGGCGTTCGAGCCGGTCAGCTCCAGCACCTTCGTCGCGAGCTCCATGATGGACACCTGCTCGGTGCTGCCGAGGTTGATCGCGGTCCCGTTCGCCTCCGGGACGTCCACCAGCCGCACCAGCGCGGGCACCACGTCGAGCACGTGGCAGAAGCAGCGGACCTGGTGCCCGGTGCCGAACACGGTCAGCGGCCGGTCGTCGAGCGCCTGCCCGACCAGCCGCGGGATGACCATGCCGTAGCGACCGGTCTGCCGGGGGCCGACGGTGTTGAACAACCGCACGATCACCGCGTCCAACCCGAGTTCCCGGACGTAGGAGCAGGTCAGGCTCTCGTCGATCGCCTTGGCCTCGGAGTAGGTCCAGCGGGTCTTGAGCGGTGAGCCGATCAGCCTGTCGTCGGTCTCGGACAGCCCCGGTTTGGTGTTCTTGCCGTAGATCTCGCTGGTGGAGGCCACCAGCACCCGCGCTCCGTTGCGGTGCGCGGAATCGAGCACGTTCTCGGTGCCGTGCACGTTGGTGAGCAGGCTGCGCAGCGTGCGCTCCTGGATGACGAACGCCCCCACCGCCGCCGCCAGGTGGAACACGACGTCCACTTCGGACACGAGGTCGTCGATGAGGGAACCGTCGAGGATGGTGCCCTGCACGAAGCGGAAGGCCGGCGCGTCCTGCGGCAGGTTCGCCGTGCTGCCGGTGCTGAGGTCGTCCACGCCGAGCACGGTGTGCCCCTCGGCAAGCAGGTGTTCGACCAGGTGCGAGCCGATGAAACCGGCGGCTCCGGTGACCAGCGCCCTCATCGCGCACCCCCGCCCTGCTCCGCGGCCAGCGGCCGGTTCAGCCCCGCCCCGCGCCGGGTCGTGGAGTGCAGCCGTTCGTAGAGGTCGTCGATGCGGCCGGTGACGGCCTCGATGCCGTACAGGTCGCGGATCACCGGCACGTCGCCGCGCGGGCGCCGGTCGGTGACCTCGGCGGTGATCTCCTTGCGCATGCCTTCGACGTCGCCCGGGACCTGCCGGGCCCGGTCGGTCCGCACGCCGTCCAGCGCCGGGCACGTCGTGTAGAGCACCGGCATCCCGTTGGCCAGCGCCTCCAGCACCGACAACCCGAAGGTCTCCTGCGCCGAGGACGCCACGAACAGGTCGAACGCGGAGAGCATCGCGGAGACGTCGTGGCGCTCACCGGCGAACACCACGTGCTCGGCCACGCCGAGCTCCGCGGCCAGCGCCTCCAGCTTCTCCCGTTCGGCGCCGCCGCCGACGACGAGCAGCTTCCCGCCCTCGCCCAGCAGCGGGGCCGCGGCCTCGATCACCATGTCGAAGCGCTTGTTCGGGTCGAGCCTGCCGAGCACGCCGATCACGTGGGCCCGCTCGTCGATGCCGTGCTCCGCGCGGACCCGCGCGCGGGCGGCCGGGTCGAAGCTGACGCGGCCGAAGTCCACCCCGTTCGGGATCACGCTGATCTTGTCCCCGCGCATCCCCCACTTCGCGAGCCGGTCGGCGACCGTCTGCGACACCGCGATCGTCCGCTGCGCGAACACGTCGGTGCCGAGGTAGAGGCCGCGGACCCCGGCGGTCATCCGCCTGCGCTCCAGGTGCGTCTCGCCGATCGAGTGCTCGGTGCCGACCACCACGGGCGTTCCGGCCAGGCGCGCGGCGAGCTTGCCGTAGACGCACGCCCGGTACAGGTGGGTGTGCACCACGTCGTAGCCGCCCTCGCGGATCAGCGCCCGCATCCGCAGCACCGCGCCCAGCTGCGTGTTGCTGGTCATGCCCAGGTCGCGGACCCGGACCCCGTCCCCGGTGATCATCCCTGCGACGTCACCCGGGTTGTAGAGCGCGAGCACCTCCGATTCGTGCCTGGTGTGCTGCAGGATCGACCTCAGCTGCAGCTCGGCGCCGCCGACCCCCAGACCGGTGATCACGTGCAGAACCTTCATCGCTGTCCTCCCCCCATAGCGGTGGTCAGCACGATGCCGACCGTCCTGGCCACGACCACCACGTCCAGCCACGGCGTCCAGTTCTCGATGTAGCGGTTGTCGAACTCGGCCCGTTCCGGGATCGAGGTGTCCCCGTGCAGGCCGTGCACCTGCGCCCACCCCGTCATGCCGCCGCGCACCCGGTGCCGGTCGCGGTAGCGCGGGATTTCGCGGGCGAACCGTTCGGCGTAGCAGGGCCGCTCCGGGCGCGGCCCCACCACGGACATCTCGCCGCGCAGCACGTTGCCCAGCTGCGGCAGCTCGTCGAAGTGGGTGCCGCGCAACCAGCGGCTCAGCGGCGTCGTGTCGGTGGCGCACACCGACCAGCCCTGCTCCGAGCCGACCGGCACCGTGCGCAGCTTGACGACGGTGGCCGACCGGCCGGCGCCGGTGACGCGGCGCTGCCGGAACAGCGCGGCCCCTCCCCCGCCGAGGCGCACCGCCGCGGCCAGCACCAGCAGCACCGGCGCCAGCAGCACCAGCAGCGCACCGGCGACGACCACGTCGAACGCCCGCTTCGCGCGCACCGCCGCGCCGGTGTGCGCGAACCGGCGCAGCGGAACCAGCGGCACTCCCCAGACCTCGTCGAGGAAGCGCTGCGGCACCGCCACGCCCAGCTCCGGCAGGCTCGGCACCAGGTAGACCTCAGCGGGCAGCGGCCGGCAGTCCCGCACGATCGAGACCAGGTCCGCGTCGGTGTCCCCGGCGCAGAGGATCACCCGGGTGGCCCGGTGGCGGACCACCAGCTCACCGAGGCGCTGCGGGCGTCCCAGCACCGGCGTCCCGTCCCCGGCCGGTCCGTCCGCGAGGAACGCCGGTCGCAGGCCGAACTCCGGGTGCTCCCGCAACGCGCGGGCCAGCCGCGTCCCGACGGGACCGGCGCCGACGATCAGCACCGGCTCGACGAGCAGGCCCCGGCGGTGCGCCGCGCGCATCCCCGCGCCGCCCGCACCGCGCGCCAGCACCAGCGCGCCCGCGCCGGCCGGTGCCAGCCACCCGGATTCGGTCCACGGCACCAGCAGCGCCGCGGGCACCGCGGCGGCCCCCGCGAGCCGCGGCACCTGGTCCCCGACGCGCAGGCAGATCCGCAGCCGCTGCCCGCCGTCGACGGCCAGCACCACCAGCACCACCGCCACGTACAGCGCGCCGGGCAACCCCGGCACACCCATCGCGAACGCGACCGCGGTCAGCGCGGCCGCGTCGACCACCGGCCACAGCACCACCGGCAGCAGCCGCGGCGCCGCGCGCTCCCCGGTTCGCACCGGGGAGCGCAGCGCACACGGCATCGGGCCGGGGCCGGGCCGCAGGTCGGCGATGCTCATCCGGCGGCTCCGGCGGGCACCCGGCTCTTCGGCGCCGAGGACGACAGCCGCGCGCTGACCCGCCGCACCGCGTGGTCCGAGCCGTAGACGAACCGCATCACCGGCCCGTGGCTCGGCGCCACCGAGGCACCGACGAAGAACAGGCCCGGCACCGAGGACTCGAAGTGGGCGTCCACCCGCGGCGTGCGCGCCAAGGTCCGCAACCGGGACCGCAGCCGCGGGTTCAGGAACCCGAACCGCTCCAGGTCCGGCGGATACCCCGTGGCGCACACCACGTGGTCGGCGGTGAACTCGCGACCACCGCCGCCGAAGGTGCGCACTCCCAGCTTCACCTGCTCACCGACCGTCTTCGCCCAGTCGACGGTGTGCCCGACGTGCACCGGGAAGACGCCCTCCACGCGACTGCGCAGCCACCACGCCCCGGCCGGGCCGAGCGCCGTGCGCGCCCGGAACACCCGCTGCCCCTCCGGCAGGTGCCGGAACAGGTCGGGGTGCTCGGAGTAGAACCAGGTCGACAGGCCCGAGCCGAGCCCCGCCTCCGGCTCCCGCATCCGCCGCAGCAGCGGCCGGTCCGGCAGCAGCGGCCTGCCGTTCCACGCCACGTCCCTGGCGCGCGCGATCAACCGCACCGAGGCGCCGTTCTCGTGCAGCAGCGCCGCCGACTCCAACGCGGACTGACCCGCGCCCATCACCAGCACCTCGGCGCCGTCGAACCGGGCCAGGTCGGTGTGCTCGGAGCTGTGCGTGCACAGCTCCGGCGGCAGGTCCGCGAACACCTCCGGGGTCCGCGCGAAGTGCTGGACGCCCGCGGCGACCACCACGGAGCGGGCCTTGGCCCGGCTCCCGTCGGCCAGTTCCAGCTCGAACACGCCGTCCCGCCGGTCCAGGTCGGTGACCAGCACCTGCTCCACGTCCAGGCCGCGCTGGTCGCGGAACCAGTCGGCGTAGGCGGTGAAGGTCTCCAGGGACACCGGCACGCCGTAGTCGGCGTAGCCGCGGCCGGTCTCCTGGCAGAAGTTCCGCAGCGTGTGCGAGCGGTCCGGATCGGACAGGTTCGAGGCGAATCCCTGCGATTTCAGGAACATGCCGCGCGGCATCTTGCTGCGCCACAGGTCCATCGGGATGCCGAAGTGCCGGTAGCTCACGCCGCCGGCCCGCAGGTGCGCGGCCAGCGACAGCCCGTACGGACCGGCGCCCACGACGGCGACGTCGACGGTGTCGTTCATCAGTGACCCTCCTTGACCGCATACGGCGACCGTCGCCGCTGCCGATTCCCCGTTCTCGCGTCCCGTTCCGCCCGTGCGCGGAAGCGCGGCGGTTCCACCACTTGCACGCTCGGGCGCGGAGCGAGCCGCCGCGTCAGGGCGCGGCGCCCCATCCACCCGCACATCAGCGCGAAGGGCGCGAGGTCGTCGCGGGCGAACCACGCCATCTCGTCGACACCCCACAGCGAACGCGCCCACCCGAGCAGTCCCAGGTCGCCGCGGCGCCAGTAGCCCAGCGCGCCGATCGGGTCGTAGTTCTCCACCAGGAATCGGCGCCCCACAGGGGGAATCCCTTCCGGCACCGGCTGCCCGGTGAGGTCCAGATAGGCCGCGAGCGCCACGTCCATGCCCGCGGAGTCGCGGAACAACCGGAACTGCGCGCCCAGCCGCGGGTTGAAGTCCAGCAGCCGGTAGGTGCCGTCGCGGCTGTCGAACCGGAAGTCCAGGTCCGCGATGCCGCGGAAGTCCAAGCGCCGCAACAACTCCGAGGCCTGGGCCCGAAGCACCGTGTTCGACGCGCACCGGCCCAGCGTGGTGAGCCCGGCGTGCGCCGGGTAGGACCGCAGCTTCACCCCGGTGAACGCGGGGCGGCACCCGGCGGATCCCCGGTAGGCGTGGAAGAACCAGTCGTTGCCGCTGCCGCCGGGCACGTACTCCTGCAACATCAGCAGACCCGCGTCCTGGGATTCGCAGACCTCGGCGATCTCCAGCAGTTCCGCGCGGGACCGCAGGATCGACGTGCTGCGCACCTTCGCGCGGCCACCGGACGTCCACGGCGTCGCGAGCTTCGCCACCAGCGGAAAACCCGTCTCCGCCGCGAATTCCGCCGCCTCCGCCCTGGTGCGCACGAGTTCCGCGCGCGGCGTCGGCACGCCCAGGTCCCGGCACACGTCCTGCAAGGTGAACTTCCCCGCGATCTCCCGGGGCAGCTCCGGTGACGGGTCCGGGAAGCGGAACCAGTGCCGCAGCGCGGCGCCGTGCTCGGCCAGGTGGATCGCGGCGGCGTCGTCGGTCGGGAACAGCACCGCGGGCCTGCCGAGCCGTTCCGCCAGCGCCGCGAGCCCCAGGTTGATCCGCTCCGGGTCGGCGAGCTCCGGGCGCCACCACCAGCGCCCCCGCAGGTAGCGGGAGTGCGCGGCGGGCGCCATCGGGTCCTCGTGCACCGCGTACACCGGTACCCCGACGCGGCCCAGGCTGCGGATCAGCCCGAGCCCGCCGTGGTGCAGCACGTTCGGGTCCAGCTTGAACACCACCGCGGGCGTGGCGGTGTCGATGCCCTCCGGCTCCGGTCCCATGCCCGCCTCACACGACCTGGCGGTGCGGCGCCAGGTCGAACTGGTACGTCGCGTCCAGCACCTGCGGGCAGTCGCCCGCCCACGCGTAGTCGAACCCCGGGTGCACCGTGTGCACGATGACCAGGTCCCAGTCGGCGCCGCGCGGTTCCGGCTCACCGGTCAGCCGGGAACCGTCGGGAAGCTCGACCTCACCGATCAGCGGGTCGTGGTAGCGCACGTCCACGCCCAGCCGAGTCAGCCCGGCGATGATCGGCAGCGCCGGGGACTCCCGCAGGTCGCGCACGCCCGCCTTGTAGCTCACCCCCGCCATCAGCACCCGCGCCCCGATCGCGCCGGTCCCGGCGGCGGCCAGCATGCTCTCGGCGCGGCGCACCACCTGGTCCGGTCGCAGGTCGATGGAGCGCATCGCCTGGTCGATCACCGGTGCCGCGACGCCCTTCTCCCGCAGCTGCCACAGCAGGTAGTGCGGATCGCACGGGATGCAGTGCCCGCCGACTCCGGGGCCGGGGAAGCTGCCGAGGAAGCCGTAGGGCTTGGTGCCCGCCGCGATGGTCACCTCGATCGGGTCCAGCGACAACGCGCCGCAGATGTCGGCGATCTCGTTGGCCAGCGCCAGGTTCACGGCGCGGAAGATGTTCTCGTACAGCTTGGTCAGCTCCGCCGACTCCGGGGAACCGACCAGGTACACCGAGTCCGTGAGGTCGCCGATCACCCGCGCCGCCCGCGCCGAGCACTCCGGCGTGACGCCGCCGACGATGCGCGGGGTGTCGCGCTGCACGTGGTCGTGGTTGCCGGGGTCGATGCGTTCCGGGCTGAACGCCACGTGCACCTCGGTGCCGACCCCCAAACCGCGGCGCCGCAACGGTTCCACCAGCAGTTCCCGCGTGGTCCCGACGAACGTCGTGGACGTGAGGATGATCGTCTGGCCGGGCCGGGCGTGCGCCACCGCCGTCGCGCACGCGCCGCGCAGCGCGGCGAGGTCCGGCACCCGGTCCTCGTCCACGGGCGTGGGCACGCACACCACGACCGTGTCCGCTTCCGCCAGCGCCTCGGGATCGTCGACCAGGCGCAGCGATCCGTCGGCGAGCGCGTCGTGCAGCACCGCGCGTTCCGCGTCGGGCAGGTCCACGTCGCCGTCGGCCACTGCCCGCAACCGCGCTTCGCTGATGTCGACGCCGACGACGCTGGAACGCCGGGCGGCCAGCCCGCACGCGGTCGGCAGGCCCACGTAGCCCAGCCCGAGGATCACCACCGTCTCCTGCCGGGCCTTCGGCACGCGGGTTCCGAGTCCGGAGGCGCGGCGGACCGCGTCCTCCTCGGACCGGTCCTGGTAGGCGACCAGCCGACCGGACAACTGCCGCTCCCGGCCGTTGACCGCCAGCGCGAGGTGATGCTGGGTCACGTTTCCTCCCCCAGTTTCGCGTGTCCCGTGCCGCGCGGTTCTCGCCGCCGGCTCGTTCCGGTGTCCCGTGGTCGGGCCGGGCGGTCGCGGCCCCCACCGCGTTCCGCCCGCCCGATGTCGCCGTTGTTCGTCCGCGGATTTCAGAATCGCAGTGCGCAGCGGTAGGACCGCTCCCCCAACGGCGGTAGCGCCCCTACCGAAACCGCAGGAATCTCGGCGCGGGGATCTCCGCCGCGCGGGTGGCGGTGAGCCCGTGCCGGACGCGTTTCGCGTCGAGCCGCAGCGCGCCGTCCCGATCGCCGACGTAGGTGCGCGGCAGCGCGTGCGCGCCCGAGAACTCGCAGCGCCAGATCGCGCAGCCGTAGCCGTAGCCGGCTTCCCGCACCGCGCCGACCGCGGCGGCGTCCACGGCGCCGTACGGGTAGCAGAACCCGTTGACCGGCTGGCCGGACAGCGCTTGCAGCACCGGGCGGCTCTTGCCGACCTCGGCGGCCAGCTCGACCGGGTCCAGCTCGGTCAACCGGCGGTGCCCGACGCTGTGCGAGCCGATCTCCATGCCCTCGGCCGCGACCCTGGCGACCTCGTCCTCTGTCATCAGCGATTTGCGCGGGCCCGCCGGGTCCCAGTCGTTGTGCCCGCCCATCATCCCGGAGATCACGAACACGGTCGCCGTCCAGCCGTACCGGCGCAGCAGCGGGTGGACCGTGTCGGCGAAGTCGGTGTAGGCGTCGTCGAAGGTCAGCCCCACCAGGCCCCGGCCCCGCCCCGCGCGGCGGGCGGCCAGCAGTTCCCGCATCGACACCCCGGTGCACCCGCGCGCCCGCAGCCAGCGCAGCTGCCGTTCGAACCGCGCCGGTTCCACCGTGACCAGGTACGGGTCGTCGGTGTACTCGGACACCGAGTGGTACATCAGCACGTACGGGAACGACTGCGGCACCCGTCGCCGGGTGGGCTGTTGCGCTGTCCGGGTCATCACCGGCCGCCCTTCTGGTCACGTCCTCGGCGGACCGTCGCACGGCGGGCTGCGGCGCGGACCGGTCGCGCGGGTGAGCCCGGGTAACCCGGTTGCACGAGACGGCACCGCGGAGAGGTGATCAACTGCCCGTTTCGGGGCGATCGGTAGGATCGGGCGAATCAGCGCACCGGACCACGAGCACGCCGAGGAGTTGACAGTGGCCGCGGCCTCCCGTCGAGAACCAGCACACCAGGACGGGCCCGCCGACCCGGCCCCGGACGACGACCTCGGCACCGCCGCGAGCCGGAACGGGCACGTTCCCGAGTCGCGTGCGCGCCGGGACTCCGACTCCGCGCCGCCGCAGGCCGGAATCCGCGATCTGATCGCCGCCTACCCGTGGCTGCCGGTGGTGCTGGGCCTGCTGCTGAGCGCGCTGGGCGTGTGGTGCTTCACCGGGCTCACCGAGCAGGTCTACCAGGGCGGTCCGCTGGTCCGCCTCGACGAGCACCTGCTGCGGGTGTCGCTGGGCCTGCGCTCCGGGCTGCTGGTGGGGGCGCTGGCGGTGCTCACCTGGCTCGGCGACGTGCTGGTGGTGCTGCCGTTGAGCCTCGCGATCGGCGTGCTGATCGGCGTCACCCGGCACCGGTGGTCGCCGCTGGTGCTGCTGGCGCTGTCGTCAGCCGGCACTGGGCTCGCCGTGTACCTCATCAAGATCATGATCGCCCGGCCGCGACCGCTCGTGGTGGACGCGGTCGTCGTCGAGGACGGATTCGGCTTCCCCTCGGGGCATTCGGCGCACGCCGCCGCGCTCTACCTCATGCTCGGCGCGTTCGCGCTGCGGCTGCTGCGCACCCGGTGGGCCCGCAACGCCCTGTTCACCGCCGCCGTGCTCGCGATCGTGATCACCGGGTTCAGCCGGGTGATGCTCGGCGTGCACTCCCCCACCGACGTGCTGGCCGGGTGGACGCTCGGCGCGTCCTGGACGGTGCTGCTGCTGAGCCTGTGGCTGTTCGCCGAGCACCTGCCCCGGCTGATCGACTCCCTGGTGGCCCGCAAGCGGCGGGCCTCCGGGGACTGAGCGGGCCGCCCACCGACGGCCCGCCCGCGCCGCTCAGATCGTCCAGGTGTCGTTGCCCATGAGCAGCCCCTGCAGGTCCGGCGGGTTGCTCTGCCGCGCCGCCGACGTCTGCTGGCGGGCGGCGTCGTCGTAGGTGGGGCGCGACACCGAGCGGAACACGCCGGTCACGGTCGGATCCAGGTTCACCCCTCCCAGCCTGGACAGCGCGTAGGCGAAGGAGCTGTCCTCGCGTTCCGCGTCGTGCACGACCACGTCGCCGGAGGCCACCTCGGCGAACGGCGCCACCGCCAGCTCACCGGCCGCGTTGCGCACCACGGCGGACTGCTCGCCCTCCGGGCCGAACACGATGGGTTCGCCGTGGCTCAGCGGGATGATGCGGCGCTGCTTCTCGTCCTTGTCCTTGAGCACGTCGAACGCGCCGTCGTTGAAGATCGGGCAGTTCTGGTAGATCTCCACCAGCGCGCTGCCCCGGTGCTCGGCCGCGGCCTGCAAGGTCTCCGTCACGTGCGCCCGGTCCGAGTCCAGCGTTCGCGCCACGAAGCTCGCCTCCGCGCCCAGCGCCAGCGACACCGGGTTGAACGGCGTGTCCAGCGAACCCGCGGGCGTCGACTTGGTGACCTTGCCGACCTCGGAGGTCGGCGAGTACTGGCCCTTCGTCAGGCCGTAGATCCGGTTGTTGAACAGCAGGATCTTCAGGTTCACGTTGCGCCGCAACGCGTGGATCAGGTGGTTGCCGCCGATGGACAGCGCGTCGCCGTCCCCGGTGACCACCCACACCGACAGGTCCGGCCGCTGGGTGGCCAGTCCCGTCGCGATCGCCGGGGCGCGCCCGTGGATCGAGTGCATCCCGTAGGTGTTCATGTAGTACGGGAACCGGCTGGAGCAGCCGATGCCCGAGATGAACACGATGTTCTCCCGCTTGAGCCCCAGCGTCGGGAGGAAGCTCTGCACCGCGTTGAGCACGATGTAGTCGCCGCAACCGGGGCACCAGCGCACTTCCTGGTCGGACTTGTAATCCTTCGCGGTCTGCTTCTCGTCGCTGGTGGGCACGCCGTGCAGGCCGCCCACCTCCGGCAGTCCGAGGTCCGTCGTCGTCACGCCGACACTCCTTGCACCACATCGGTGAGCACGTTCTGGAGTTCCTCCGCTTGGAACGGGAGACCCGCGACCTTCGTGTGGCTGTGCACGTCCACCAGGAAGCGGGACCGCAGCAGCATCGCCAGCTGGCCGAGGTTCATCTCCGGCACGATCACCTTGTCGTAACGCCGCAGCACCTCGCCGAGATTCCCCGGCATCGGGTTCAGGTACCGCAGGTGTGCCTGCGCGATCGGCACGCCCTGCCCGCGCACCCGGCGGCAGGCGGCGCCGATCGGGCCGTAGGACGAGCCCCAGCCCAGCACCAGCACCTCGGCCCGCCCGGACGGGTCGTCCACTTCGAGGTCGGGCACCTCGACGCCGTCGATCTTCGCCTGGCGCAGCCGCACCATCTTGTCGTGGTTGTCCGGGTCGTAGGAGATGGCGCCGGAGCCGTCGGCCTTCTCCAGCCCGCCGATCCGGTGCTCGGTGCCGGGGTTGCCCGGCACCGCCCATTCGCGGGCCAGCGTCTCCGGGTCCCGCACGTACGGCCAGAAGTCACCGGAACCGTCCGGCGCGTTCGGCTCGGTCGCGAAGGTCACCCGCAGGTCCGGCAGCTTCGTGATGTCCGGGATCAGCCACGGCTCGGAGCCGTTGGCGATGGCCCCGTCGGACAGCAGCAGCACCGGGGTGCGGTAGCGCAGCGCGATCCGCGCCGCCTCCAGCGCCACGTCGAAGCAGTCCGCCGGGGACTGCGGCGCGAGCACCGGCACCGGGGACTCGCCGTTGCGGCCGTAGAGCGCCTGCAGCAGGTCCGCCTGCTCGGTCTTGGTGGGCAGCCCGGTGGACGGGCCGCCGCGCTGGATGTCGCAGATCAGCAGCGGCAGCTCCAGGGTGACCGCCAGCCCGATCGTCTCCGACTTCAGCGCCAGCCCCGGCCCGGAGGTCGTGGTCACCCCCAGCGATCCGCCGAACGCGGCACCCAGGGCCGCGCCGACCCCGGCGATCTCGTCCTCCGCCTGGAAGGTCGTGATGCCGAAGTTCTTGTGCTTGGCCAGCTCGTGCAGCACGTCGGAGGCCGGGGTGATCGGGTAGGTGCCCAGGAACATCGGCAGCCCGCTGCGCTGCCCGGCGGCGACCAGGCCGTAGGCCAGCGCCACGTTGCCGGTGATCTGGCGGTAGGTCCCGTTCGGCAGCGTCGCGGGCGCGACCTCGTAGGTCACCGCGAACGCCTCGGTGGTCTCGCCGTAGTTCCAGCCCGCGCGGAACGCGAGCACGTTGGCTTCGGCGATGTCGGGCTTCTTCGCGAACTTCTCCCGCAGGAAGCGCTCGGTGCCCTCGGTCGGCCGGTGGTACATCCACGACAGCAGGCCGAGCGCGAACATGTTCTTCGCGCGTTCGGCGTCCTTGCGCCCGACGCCGGCGGGTTCCGCGGCGCCGCGGGTCAGCTCCGCCATCGGGACGTGGTGCACCACGTACGGTTCGAGCTCGCCGGACTCCAGCGGGTTGTGCTCGTAGCCGACCTTGGTGAGGTTGCGCTTGGTGAACTCGTCGGTGTTGACGATGAGGATGCCGCCGTGCGGCAGGTCGCCCAGGTTGGACTTCAGCGCGGCGGGGTTCATCGCCACCAGCACGTCCGGCCGGTCGCCCGGGGTGAGGATGTCGTAGTCGGCGAAGTGCAGCTGGAAGCTGGACACGCCCGGCAGCGTCCCGGCGGGAGCGCGGATCTCGGCCGGGAAGTTCGGCAGGGTCGCGAGGTCGTTGCCGAAGGCCGCGGCCTCCGAGGTGAAGCGATCGCCGGTGAGCTGCATGCCGTCACCGGAGTCCCCCGCGAAGCGGATCACCACGCGGTTGAGCTTGCGCGTCGTCGTGCCGTTCGGGGTGTCCTCGTTCGTGCGCTGGGAGTTCGCGGAGCCGTTGGCGCCCGGCCCGCTCGCGCCGGTCCCCGTCTGCTCCGGAGGCTGGTGCCCGTTCGTAGTCACCAATGGACCCGTTCCCTTTCCAGCTCGCGGGCACGCCCGCAAGCCACTCCGCCGCCCTGTGGCGCACGATACAGCTCGGTGCGGCGTTCTTACGCCGACCACACGCGGGACTCAAGGGGCGGGACGGTCTCCTGAGCCGAGCTAACATGAATTCCTCGGGGTTTTTCGGAGCCTTGTCGGCGACGATTCACTACTGCCGGGTTAAATAGGATCGTCAGCCTGGTCAGAACCGCGACCGCCCTCCCCGCTCACCCCGCCAGGCGCCCATCCGGACGCTCCGGCCCCGATTCCGCGGGACCGCCCGGGAATCCGGGACGGCCGCCCCGCTCCGGTCACCGCACCATCACCGGCAGTGACGAACGCGGGCGCCCGAGCCGGATTTCGACCACTCCGCGCGAGGATTCGCGAGAAAGGCGGGCACATCGGGCGAAGAGCGGTTCGGCCGCACGGCCGAACCTCGTCGTCGCGCCGACCGAACGGCCGGGCGGCACCGCCCCCGACCTGCCGCGCGACCGCCCCGGCCGACGACGACCGACACCGGGGCCGCATCGCCTGGGCGCCCTCTCGGGCCGCCCGGAGCCGACGGGACTCGAATGCGTTACTCGCCGGTCACCTTGGCGTTCTCAGACAGGTGGGATCACGACTTTTTCATCCAAACCTGAACGAATCCCCTATTCTCTTTCTCAATTTCATCCCACCCGGAAGACATCCATCGTCCGATGGGATTTCCGGGACTCCACCATCGCCCCACTCGACTTCATCGCGAAATCGACCGCAAAACCAACTCGCCCCCGCACGCGAAACGACGTCATCGACACGTAGACCGACCTCACGACAATGCGCGCGAAGCCGCACGAAAAAGCCTCGCTAATTCGATCATGTGAGCTCGATCATAGCCCCGGGAAAACCGTTCACACCCGGCGCTTGCTAGGCCGGACGAGTGAACTCCAGCGCCCGTGACAACGCACCGCGAACCCCCGTGCCCGCGAACGACGGATGACCCGGCCACCCCCATGGCCGGGTCATCTCGCACAGCTCGGAATTCAGCTCGTGCCGGTCACGTCCCGGGCAACCCCAGCACGGCCGCCACGCAGGTCGCCAGATCCCCCGTCCGGTTCCACACCATCTCCCCAGGAGCCGCCGTCGCGGCCGGCAGGAACCGTGCCGCGCGGCAATCGTCCTGGTCGAAGATCCACAGGACGTCCATGCACGTCGCGGCGTCCCGCCAGCCGACCAGGCCGCCGATCTCCCCCTCGTCGTCCGCGAAGGCCCGGAAGGACCACCCCGCCGAGCGCAGGTCGTTCAGACCCGCCAGCTCCGGGTAAGCCCGCACCGCGGACTCCGCGTCACCCCCCTTCGTCGTCTCCTCTCCCACGCCGTCCTGGCGGGAATCGAGGAATGCGCGCCGATTCTCAGCTGCTGATCGCATAAGCTGACAGTGGACCGAAATCGGATATCGGAGTGCCACACAATCGCCACAGCCGACGACTTCCGATTGCCCGGCCGCAGCCGATCAGGTTTCGTGGGCCAGGCGCACGAGGGGGAAGACAGCATGACGCACGAAAACGGCACGGAAACCGACGGCCTCGTCCCGGTGGGTCCCGGAGACGGAGGCGACGCGGACAATCCAACCAGGATCGGTTCCCGCATCGCCGAACTGCGCAAGATCCACGGCGTGACGCAACGCGCGCTGTCGGTGCGCGCGGCCGTTTCCTATTCCTTGCTGCGCAAGGTGGAACGCGGCGAGCGGGCGGCCAGCCATTCCTTCGTCGCGGCCGTGGCCCGCGCGATGTCGGTCAACATCACCGACCTCACCGAACAACCGCACCACACCCGGCCGGCGAACCCGTCCTCCGAGCAGGCGGGCGTGCCCGCGCTGCGCCAGGCGCTCGTCGAGGGCGACGACCCGCAGCTGGACACCGACCCGCGCGCCGTCGAGGACCTGCGCGCCGACGTCGCCCGCATCAAGGAATGGGACCGGCGCACCCGGCACGCGGAGGCCGTCCAGGCGCTGCCGGACCTGCTGCGGCACCTGCACCACGCGGCCAGGGCGCACCCCGAGGATCCGGCGGTGCACGAGCTGCTGGCGACCGCGTACTCCTACACCATGATCGCGCTCTACCGGCTGGGCCACCTCGACCTGTGCCACTTGGCCGACGAGCGCGCCCGCGCCGCCGCGGCCCGCGGCGCCGACCCGGTGCGCGGTTCCGTCGCGGAGTGGAACCACGCCCTGGTGCTGCTGTTCGACGGCTCCTACAACGCCGGTTTGCGGTCGCTGGACCGCTCGCTCGGCCTGCTGGAACCGGTGCCCGAGACCCCGGCGACCTCCGCCGTGCGCGGAGCCGTGCACTTGCGCGCGGCCATCCTCGCGGCGCGCACCGCCGACGCCGACCTCGCCGACACCCACCTGCGGGAGGCCCGCGCGATGGTCGTCGACGGGCAGGACGAGGCCAACCACTACGGCACCAAGTTCGGCGCCACCAACGTCGACATCCACGGCGTGGCGGTCCCCGTGGAACTCGCCGACGGCACCACCGCCGTGACCCGGGCCGCCACCGTGCAGCTGCCCGAGCACACCGCGCCGAGCCGCAGCGGGCACTACTGGATCGACCTGTCCCGCGGCTGGCTGCTGCACGGCGACCGCCGCCGCTCGCTGGAGTGCCTGCAAACGGCCCGGCGCATCGCGCCGCAGCTCACCCGCTACCACCCGCAGGTGCACGAGACGGTGCAGTCGCTGGCCGCCAGCGACGCCCGGTCGACCAACAGCCTGTCCCACTTCGCCGCCTGGTGCGGCATCCGGCGTTGAAGTCCGGCTCGGGAGCGGCGTGATGGACGACAACGGACAGCCCGTGCTGTACGCGATCGGGATGGGTTCACCCGCGGCGCGGGACATCGGCAGGTTGGTGGAGCTCGCCCAGGCCGACGGCTGGGCGGTGTGCGTGGTCGCCTCCCCCGACGGCAGGCGGTTCCTCGACGTGGAGTCGCTGGCCGCGAAGACTGGCCATCCGGTGCGCAGCGAGTACAAGGACCCGGCCGCGGCCGACGCGCTGCCCCCGGCCGACGGCATGATCGCGGCGCCGATCACCTGCAACAGCCTCGCGAAGTGGGCGGCGGGCATCTCCGACACGCTCCCGCTGGGGATGCTGGTGGAGGCGGTAGGCAAGCGGCAGCCGGTGGTGGCTATGCCGTTCTCCAACCGCGCGCAGATCTCCTTCCCGCCCGTGCAGGAGGCGATGCGGCGGCTCTCCGGCTGGGGAGTCGAGGTGCTGGCCGGCCCGGACGTGTACGAGCAGCACGAGCCCGGCACGGGCGCAGAGCACCTGCACCGCTTCCCCTGGGAACTCGCATGGCGGACCTTCCTGGACCACCCCTGGCACTCCCTCGCTGACCGTCCACCCCGCCCGACCGGTTCGTAGGGCGTGATCTTTTGATCTTCGCCCTGTCAGTGGCGGAGCCGCTGAGCAGTGACCACGCACGCAGCTGGACCACCGGCGGGTTCTCAGCGGTTTCCTCGCGAGGACAGCTTTTTCCTCGTGGCGGAGCCGCTCGGGAAAAAGATCCCGCAGCGAGGAAACCGCTGAGAACCCGCTGAACGACCAACTACGCAGGTCCTTCGGAACGGCCCCCTAGACTCGCGCCGCGTCGCCGGGACACGCTCCGGCCGGAACGGACGAGGGGAATCGGGTGCCAGCGCCGACCGAGCAGCCGACGTGCGAGCCGTCCGCGCCTCCCGCTGCCGCACCACCGCCGTTCGCGCGGGGTCCGGTGTCGGCGATCGCCGCGCTCACCGGCCTGCTGCTGGTGCTGATCAGCGGCCGGTACGGCTACCTCTCCGACGAGCTGTACTTCCTCGCCGCCGGCAAGTACCACCTGGCCTGGGGGTACATGGACCAGCAGCCGCTGGTGCCGCTGCTGGCCGCCGGGATCGACGCCGTGCTGCCCGGCTCGCTGCTCGCGCTGCGGCTGCCCGCGGCGCTGCTCACCGCGTTCGGGATCTGCTGCACCGCGCTGCTGGCCCGCGAGTTCGGCGGCGACCGGCGCGCCCAGGTGCTCGCCGCCGCCGCGTGCGCGCTGTCGCCGTGGCTGCTGCTGAGCGGGCACTGGCTCGCGGCGGCCACGGTGGAACCTGCGCAGTGGGTGCTGCTGCTGTGGCTGGTGGCGCGGTGGGTCCGGCTGCGCGAGGCGGGGGTCCGGCGGGACCGGCTGCTGCTCGCGGCCGGAGCGGTCGCCGCCGTCGGGGTGCAGACGAAGTTCCAGATCGTGCTGCTGTGCGCGGCGCTGTTCCTGAGCGTGCTCGTCGCCGGACCGCGTCCGATGCTGCGGCGCCCGGCGCTGTGGGCGGGGGTGGCGCTCGCGGCCGTGGCGTCGATTCCGGCGCTGGTCTGGCAGGCCGGGCACGGCTGGCCCGCGCGCGACATGGGCGAGGTGGTCAGCGCGGAGAGCAGCAGGCTCCTGCTGCTGCCGACGGCACTGCTCTACGCGGGACCCGTCGCGGGCGCGGTGCTGTGCTGCTTCGGGCTCTGGTGCCTGCTGCGCGACGAGCGACTTCGTCCCGTGCGGTTCCTCGCAGGGACGACGCTGCTCCTGCTCGTGTTCTACCTGCTCGCCGGTGGCCGCCCGAACTACCTGTCGGGGCTGTGCGGGATGCTGTTCGCCGCGGGCGCGGTCGGGTTCCAGCACCGCCGCGAGGCCGGGAGCACCCGCTGGTCGTGGGTGGCGTGGCCCGCGTGCGCGCTGTCCGCGGTCCTGCCGCTGGCCCTGCTCCCGCTCGTCCCGCTGCCCGCCGCGGCACCGCACCCGCCGCTCGCGTCCTACAGCAAGTTCTACGAGACGGGCTGGCCGGAACTGGCCGAGACCGTCGCCCGCGCGTACCGCTCGCTGCCGCCCCAGGACCGCGCGCGCACCGCGATCGTCGGCGAGAGCTACCACCTCGCGGCGGCGCTCGACGTGCTCGGACCGGAGTTCGGCCTGCCCGCCGTGCGCAGTCCGCACCGCGGGTACTGGTTCTTCGGTGCTCCACCGGAAAGCGCCACGGTGCTGCTGTACGTGGGCGCGGCCGAGCCGCTGGAGCCGTACTTCGCCACGAGCAGGCGGCTCGCGACGGTCCGGACCGAACTGGACCTGGTGAACCTCGCGCAGGGCGTCTCGGTGATCCGCTACGACGGGCCGGCGCTGCCGTGGTCCCGGCTGTGGCCGCGCATCCGCACCCAGTAGCGGGCGGCGTTACTGCCACGGAGGCCCGGACGGCGGTGGCGGCTGCGGCGGATTCGGCGGCCGGCCGGGCGGCATCGGACGCTGCTGCGGAGGCCGTTGCCGCCCCGGTCCCGGCTGGTTCCCACCAGCCGGTGACGCCCCGGGCTGCGGCGGTCCGGGCTGCGGCGGTCCAGCCTGAGACGGCCCAGGCTGCGGCGCACCCGGCTTCGCCGTCCCGAACCGCGCGGTGGCCTGCTCGCCCTGTCCCGGCGCTTCCGGCTTCGCCGTCCCGAACTTCGCCGTCGCCTGCTCGGACGGTCCTCCGGGACCGCGCGGAGCGGACGGGCGGCCGGGCGGCGGCGGGAGCGGGCGGTACACCGGCATCCGCGTCGTCTGCAGCTGCGAGGTGCGGAAGAAGCCGGACTGCTCCGTGCGCGACCACGGCGGCGGCGCCACCTGCGGCTGCGGACGTCGCTGGAAGAACGCGTCGCGCGCCACCCGCATCAGCCCGAGGATCGAATCGCGCCGCGAGTGGAACAGCGCCACCGGGATCGTCGCCCGCGTCGCGTGGTCGTGCAGCAGCGCCAGCTCCGTCGCCGCCAGCTGGTAGTCCGACATCGCGCGCACGCCCGGCAACCCGGCCTGCGCCCGCGCCCAGGTCCGGGCCTGCCTGCGCCCCCGCATCGTGGCGAGCATCCGCACGTCGTTGTCGTGCACCAGACCGCTCGGGATGTACGGCGGCAGGTGCGTGCCGATCAGCCCGATGAGCCGCCTGCGGTCCCGCACCACGATCACCACCAGCGTGATCAGGACGCCCAGCTGCACCAGGTACGCCAGCGCCAGCCCGCCGAAGCCGAACACGGTGGAGAAGTTCCACAGCGCGTGCAGCAGCACCGCCGC
The DNA here is from genome assembly GCF_053592695.1 of Saccharopolyspora sp. NPDC002578. Taxonomy (NCBI): domain Bacteria; kingdom Bacillati; phylum Actinomycetota; class Actinomycetes; order Pseudonocardiales; family Pseudonocardiaceae; genus Saccharopolyspora; species Saccharopolyspora sp. NPDC002578. The sequence goes on from NZ_JBSFWJ010000002.1 coordinate 27,351, forward strand.
GACCCAGCCTGCGATCACCGCGACACCGCGCCCGGCGCTGCGGCTGCGCGCCGCGTACGCGACGCCGAGACCGGTCATCGCCGTGTAGATCGGATGTCCCAGCGGCGCGATCACGCCGCGGACCAGCACGGTTCCGGCGACGCCGGTCCCGCTTTCGAGCAGGCCGGTCTGGTAGTAGAGGACGTTCTCCACGAACGCGAAGCCGAGCGCGCACAGCCCCGCGTACACCAGCCCGTCGGTCGGGCCGTCGATCTCGAACCGGCGGAACCACAGCATCAGCAGCAGGAAGAAGCCCTTGAAGCTCTCCTCCACCACCGGGGCCACGACCGAGGCGGTGAGCACCTTGCCGAGCTCCGCCCCGTACACCGGTTGCAGCAGCGCCCCGCCGAGCGTGTTCACGATGAACGACCCGACGATCGCCACCCCCGCGCCCCAGGCGAACGCCAGGACCAGGTTCACCCGCGGTTCGGGCTCCAGCCGGTCCATCAGGAGCACCAGCGCGACCAGCACCACCACCGTCGGCAGCGCCAGCAGACCGCCCACCACGGTGCTGAGCACCCCACCGGAGAGCAGGTAGTAGGTCACGGCGAGCAGCATGCAGATGCCGCACACGATCAATCCGATGATGAACGGGATCGGTGTCCGGTTGCTGCTGCGGCCTTCGAGGACCGAACGAGGGCTGAGCGCGGGCATGCGCCGAGCGTAGAAGATCACTCCTTTCGGCGGTGCCGGATCCCGCCGACCGACCCCGTCGACCGATCAGTTCCGCTCGGGGGCGCCGGGGCCGCGCACGTCGAGCGACGCGCCCGCCGCGACCACCGGGCCGGGCTCGCCGGGGCCCCGGCCCGCGGTGAGCGCCTTGACCGCGGCCGAGGTGCGGTCGGCGACCTCCAGCTTGGTGAACACCGCCCGCAGGTGGTTCTTCACGGTCCGCTCGGAGATCCCCAGCGACCGCGCGATCTGCCGGTTGGAACTACCGCGGACCAGATGTCCCAGTACTTCGTGCTCCCGGGGGGTGAGCCGCTGCAGCAGCGGCGCCACCTGGGCCCCGGGCGTGCCGCCGGTGGCCCCCGCCGCCCGCTGCAGGGCGTCCCGGTAGACCTCGCCTGCGACCAGCCCGGTGTGCCCGAGGCGCACCCGCAGGGTCACGAGTTGGTTCACCTGCCCGAGCACCTGCTCCAGCGCCGCGGAATGCTCGATCGCTTCCCGCATCATCGCGGTGATCGCGGTGTCCAGGGCTCGCCGGTACGAACTGGCCATCAGGTGACTCCCACAGGTTCGGTGACATCGACCGCGCCGCGTCCGGACGCACGGGTCCCCCGCGCGACGCATGGTTGTTCCGGCACAGAACCTGGGCACCACGGCGCACCTCCGCCGTGACCAGGTCGATCGAGCACCGTTCGCAGGCCGACGCTTCACCACCGGGCAAGGCCTTCCCACCTGCACCGGACCGGTCGCTGCCTCCACTGGCTATGTCGTCAGCAGCCCCTCCGGAAGTGACCGACCGGCCACCGATTTCCCCCGGATGCGGCAATCAAGGACACGAATGGGGCAGTCCTTCGGTGCCATTCGGAGGACCAGGCCGGGCGCAGCAGGTCTTTGTGACCATGTCGGCCCCCGCCGCACGGCGCTTAGGTTTCGAGACGTCGCACGTCCCAATCCCTCCCGCTGCACTCGGCTGCGATGCCTTCTGAGATCGCAGCCCCCCGTGAATCACGTCGCAGTCTTCATCAAGGAGGTCTTCGCCATGTCGTGTCCGCAGGCGGCAAGCCGGGCGAGCGCACCACCCACGACGACCGCGCGTGCGCCGGGAGCGCTGCCCAGCAAGGGCTGGACCGCCTCGGCGGCCGCGAACGCGGTCCGGATCAAGCTCCGGGAGGACATCAGCCCGGCCGCGAACCTGGCCACCTTTCTGACCAGCACCGTCGAGCCGGAAGCCGAACGGCTGTTCAGCGACTACCTGCCGTACAACCTCATCGACAGAGATCAATATCCGGGAGCCACCGAACTCGAACGCCACTGCGTGCAGACCCTCGCGGGCCTGTGGAACGCCGACCTCTCGACCGCCGTCGGCACCGCCACCACCGGATCCAGCGAAGCCGCGCTGCTGGCGGGCACGTCGCTGCTGCGGCGGTGGCGGCACCGCGGTGACACCGCCGGCCGCAAGCCGAACCTGGTCTTAGGCGCGAACGCGCACGTGTGCTGGCACAAGTTCTGCCGGTACTGGGAGGTGGAACCGCGCATCGCCCCCGCCCAGCAGGACCTGCTGCACCTGAGCGCGCAGCAGGCCAGGGAGCGGTGCGACGAGGACACCATCGGCGTGGTCAGCGTGCTCGGCTCGACGATCGACGGCAGCTACGAGCCGGTCGCGGGGATCGCCGCCGCCCTCGACGAGCTCGCCGCCGAGACCGGGGTGGACGTGCCGATCCACGTCGACGCCGCCTCCGGCGGTTTCGTCGCACCGTTCCTCGATCCGGAGCTGAACTGGGACTTCCGGCTGCCCCGGGTGCACTCGATCAACGCCTCGGGGCACAAGTACGGCATGGTCCCCGCCGGGCTCGGCTGGATCCTGTGGCGCGACCCGGAGGCCCGCACGAACTGGCTCAGCTTCGACACGAACTACCTGGGCAGCACGCGGGCCAACCACGAGCTGAGCTTCTCCCGGTCGGCCGCTCCGGTGGTGCTGCAGTACTACAACTTCCTGCGGCTCGGCTTCGACGGCTTCCGCGACCTGCACGCGCGCAGCCGTGCCACCGCGACCTCGCTGGCGGCGTCGCTCGACGAGATGGGGCCGTTCCGGATCCTCGGCGACGGCAGCGACCTGCCCGTCGTGGTGCTGTCCCAACGGGACGGCAGGCACCGCTGGACGTTGCGGGAACTCGCCGACCACCTGGGCACGCACGGGTGGTCGGTCCCGGTGTACGCGCTGCCACCGGACCGCCAGCAGACCGACGTGATCCGGATCGTCGTGCGCAACGAACTCACCACCGGGCACGCCGAGGACCTGCTCAGCGCGGTCCGCGGCTACCTGTCCGGCGCCATCGCCACCCCCGCATGACCAGCACTCCCCGCAGAGAGGACGAACCATTGCGCCCCATCCGCATCGCCAGCAAGCTCACCCGCCCCGAACCGCCGCAACCGGGCACCGGGGTCCGGCTCGCGCTCTTCCAGGGTGAGAACCCGGTGGGCACCCCGGAGGCGGTGACGGCGAACCTGAACCGGATGCAGGAGGTCGTCGAAGTCGCCGCCCGCTACCAGGCTCAGCTGTGCGCCTTCCCCGAGTGCTACACCACCGGCTACTCGCTCGGCGCGCAGGAGGCGCGGGCGCTGGCCCAGCCGAAGGACGGCGCGGCGATCCAGGCCGCGCAGGCCGTCTCGGCCACCCACGACATCGGGATCGTGGTGCCGTACGTGGAGCTCGACCGCGCGGCCGACACCGTGCACGACTCCATCGCCCTGGTCCTCGGCGGCGAGCTGGCCGCGAACTACCGCAAGACCCACCTGTACGGGGCGGCGGAGCGGATCAACTTCACCGCGGGCACCGAGCTGCCGCCGGTGGTGAAGGTCAACCAGTTCCCGGTCGGCCTGCTCAACTGCTACGAGTGCGAGTTCCCGCCGCTCTACCAGAGCCTGGTGGGTCGTGGCGCGCGGCTCGTGGTGGGGCCGACGGCCGCCGATCACCACTTCACGCTGCACGACGGCAACCCCACCCAGGTGCCCTACCCGGACGCGACCGAGCACATCATCCCGGCGATGGCCTCGGTGTGGCGGGTGTTCGTCGCGTACGTGAACCGGCGCGGCTGGGAGACCTCGGAACGCGGGCAGTGGCAGTACCGCGGCAACTCCGGGGTGTGGGCGCCGGACGGCACGCCGATGATCGCGGCGGGCCCGGAGGAGCGCAGCGACGACACGCTGCTCGTCACCGACTGCGTGCCGGACGAGGTCGCCCCGTTCAGCCCGGAAGGCGATCACTTCTCGGACAACCGGGTGGCGCTGCAGGAGAAGCTGCTGCCGACGACGTGATCGGATGATCGGGTCGGGCCGCGCCACCGGCCCGGCCCGATCCGGTCACGCCGGTGCGGTCTCCGCCGTCCCCGCCGCGGAGGCCGCACCGGAGTCCCGATCCGCCAGCACCGCGCGCATCGCCGCCAGTTCCACGCCTTCGGCGGCGAACGCGTCCCGCACAGCCCTGGCCACCTCCACCGCGTTCGGACGATCCCCGTGCAGGCAGATCGAGTCCGCGCGCACCGGCACCGCGGTACCGCTGACGGAGTGGACCTTGCCGCGCAGCACCGACAGCGCCTGCTGCGCGCACGCCTGCGGGTCCTTCGCGACCGGGTCCGGTTCGATGATGATGTGCCCGGCGTCGTCGTAGTCGAGGTCCGCGAACGCCTCCCGCACCACCGGCACGCCGAGCTCGGCCACCCGATCGGCGGTCGGACCCGCCAGCAGCACCACCGGCACGCCGGGGGCCGCCGCGGCGACGGCCGTGCCGACGGCCTCGGCCACCGCCGGATCGCGCACGGTGAGCCCGTAGAGCGCGCCGTGCGGCTTGACGTGGGTGATCGCGACGCCCATCTCGTCGGCGAGCGCCCGGAGGGCACCGAACTGGTAGAGGCAGGCGTCCGCCGCCTCCCGCGGGCTCATCGTCAGCGCCCGGCGCCCGAATCCGGCCAGGTCCGGGAATCCCGGGTGCGCGCCCGCCGCCACGCCCGCGTCGCGGGCGATGCGCAGGGCGGCGCGCATGGTCGCGGGATCACCGGCGTGCCAGCCGCAGGCGATGTTCACCGAAGTGACCAACGGGATCACCCGTTCGTCGTCACCCAGCTTCCACCGGCCGAAGCTCTCGCCCGCGTCCGCATTGAGATCCACGAGTCCCTGCACCGGATCCACCTCCCGCAGCTGCCGAACGCGACCCGTCAGGGGCTTGTACTGCGATGATCCCCGGCCGCGAACCGATGGTACGAGCCATGTTCCCGCACGCCCCCGTCGCGCGCAGTGCTCCGTTCGGTTGTCTTCGCGATGCCTTTCCCGATCTTGGGGCGTCCTTTCGGCCGATTCGAGTGCGTGCGTTCGCGCGTACCGATCACTGTTGCACTCGGGCTATGGTGACCCGAACGTGCGATTTTTTTCGATTCGTCCAACGAGTTCGCATCTCAGGTTCTGCGCCGGGAATGGCTTCGGCGCATGCTCAAGCACACGGCAGATCACCTCCGTAACCGGTTGAGGAGGTCGACATGGCAGCGACTACGACGCACCTGCCTCCCGCTCGGTACGAGTTCGGTGGCGATGAATTCATCTTCGTCGAGCTCGATCAGGAAATGAGCCTGGAAGCCAATTTCAAGGCGATGGCGATCACCGGGGCCCTCCGGGAGCAAGGCATCGACGGCGTCATCGACATCTGTCCGTCCAACGCCTCGTACATGATCAGGCTCGACCCCGACCGGGTGCACCCGGCGGAACTGGTCGATGAGCTGCGCGGACTGGAGATCACCGCGGGCGACCTGCCCGACGATCACACGGTTCCGACGCGGATCGTCGACGTGCCGATCCTGTTCGACGACCCGTGGACGCGGGAGACGCTCATGCGCTTCCGCGACAATCACCAGGATCCCACCGGAACCGATCTTGAATACGCGGCGCGGATCAACGGATTTCGCGGAGTGCCCGAGCTGATCGATTCGATCACGGGATCCCCGTTCATCGTCACGATGCTCGGATTCGTCCCCGGATTGCCGTTCTGCTATCAGATGGTCCCCCGCGAGCGGCAGATCGAAGTGCCCAAGTACGTCCGCCCGCGCACCGATACGCCGGAACGCGCCTTCGGTTACGGCGGCGCGTTCTCGGTGGTCTATCCGGTTCGCGGAGCCGGCGGATATCAGCTGTTCGGCATCGCGCCCGCGCCGGTCTTCGACGCCGCGCAGACCTTGCCGGACTTCGCCGACCACATCGCTTTCCCGAAACCGAGCGACATCCTGCACTACCGCGCCATCGATCGCGCCGAGTACGACCGGATCCGCGGGGAGGTGGAGGCGGGCACCTTCCGCTACCGCACCGCCGAGGTCGAGTTCTCCCCGAGCGCGTTCCTCGCCGACCCGGACGGTTTCAACCGCACCCTGCTGGAGGTGCTGTGATGAGCGAGATCATCGTGCGCTCCGGAGGCCTCTACACGACGGTCCAGGACGCCGGCCGCGACGGGCAGTACGCCATCGGCATGCCGCCGTCCGGCGCCCTCGACCAGTACTCCTACCGCGTCGCGAACCTGCTCGTGGGCAACCCCGACGGCGCCGCCGCGCTGGAGGCCACCTACATCGGCCCGGAGCTGGAGTTCACCGACGACCGGCTGATCGCCGTCACCGGCGCCGAGGCCCCGGCCCGCGTCAACGGCGAACAGGTCGCCCCGTGGGAGACGCTGTCGGTGCGCGCCGGCGACGTGCTCTCGTTCGAGATGATCACCTCCGGCGCCCGGCCCTACGTGGCCGTCAGCGGCGGGATCGCGGTCCCCGAGTACCTGGGCTCGCGCTCGACCTACACGCTCACCGGGATCGGCGGGTTCCAGGGCCGCGCGCTGCGCACCGACGACCGGCTACCACTGGGATCACCGCCGGTGTCCGGACCGGCCCCGGGCAGCTCGGTGCCCGCGGGACTGCGCCTCGCGCTCGGCGGGGTGGCGGAACTGCGCCTGGTCATCGGCCTGTGCTCCTACCGGCTGACCGAGGCCGCGCTGGAGTCCTTCGTGGACACCGAGTGGAAGGTCACCAAGGACGCCGACCGCGTCGGCTACCGGCTGCGCGGCGGCACCATCGACTTCATCGACCGCGATCCGCCGTTCGGCGCGGGCAGCGACCCGGCGAACGTGGTCGACCTGGGCTACCCCATCGGCTCGGTGCAGGTACCCGGGGGCAACGAACCGATCGTGCTGCTCGGCGACGCGGTGACCGGCGGCGGCTACGCCACCGTGGGCACCGTGATCTCCGTGGACCGCGACCGGATCGCGCAGGCCCGCACCGGCGACCGGGTGTCGTTCACACCGGTCGACGTCGACGCCGCGATCAGCGCCCGCAGAGATCGCGGCATCCGGTTGGAGAAGGTCCGGGCCGCAGTCAGCTAGTCCCCCACCCCGCGAGCAGCGCACCCGATAGTTATGGAGGAGGCCACCATGTCGACTGTGAACGCCACGCTTCCCGGCGTCTTCTACCGTCGCCCCTCGCCCGAGCAGGACCCGTTCGTCGAAGAAGGCGCCGTGGTCCAGCAAGGGCAGACGATCGCGCTCATCGAAGTGATGAAGACCTTCAGCGAGATCAAAGCCGAGCAGGCGGGCACCATCGGCCGCTTCCTGCTCGAAGAGGGGGACGAGGTGGAGGCCGGTCAAGGTGTCGTCGAGGTCGTGTCGCCATGACCGGGCCGGGACGAGTCCTCGTGGCCAACCGGGGCGAGATCGCGGTGCGCATCATCCGCGCCTGCCACGCCGCGGGAGTCGAAGCGGTGGCGGTGTACTCCGACGCCGACAAGAACTCCCGGTGGGTGCAGCTGGCCGAGCACGCGGTGCACATCGGCGCCTCCCCCGCGTCCAAGTCCTACCTCGACGTGGACGCGCTGCTGGAGGCGGCGAGCAGCACCCACGCCGACGCCGTGCACCCCGGGTACGGATTCCTGTCGGAGAACTCGCGCTTCGCGCGCGCCGTGCAGGACGCGGGCCTGGTGCTGATCGGGCCGCCCGCCTCGGCGATCGAGCTGATGGGCGACAAGGCCACCGCGCGCGCCACCGCGCAAGCGGCGGGCGTGCCGGTGGTGCCGGGCAGCGCACCGGTGACCGACCTCGCCGCCGCGCAGGCCGCAGCCGACGAACTCGGCTACCCGGTGCTGGTCAAGGCCGCCGCGGGTGGTGGCGGACGCGGCATCCGGCCGGTGTCCTCGGCCGCGGAGCTCGCCGACGTGCTGCCGGCGGCGCAGGCGGAGGCGCGGTCGGCGTTCGGCGACGGCACCTCGTACCTGGAGCGGGCGCTGCCCCGCCCCCGGCACATCGAGGTGCAGCTGCTCGCCGACGACCACGGCAACGTGGTGCACCTGTTCGAGCGGGACTGCTCGGTGCAGCGCCGCAGGCAGAAGCTCCTGGAGGAGGCACCGGCACCGGGACTGCACGAGGAGACCCGGCAGCGCATCGGTGAGGCCGCGGTCCGCCTCGCCCGGCACGTCGGTTACCGCAACGCGGGCACCGTGGAGTTCCTCGTCGACGAGGACCAGTGCTTCTACTTCATGGAGATGAACACCCGAATCCAGGTCGAACACCCCGTCAGCGAGGCGATCAGCGGCGTCGACCTGGTGGCCGAGCAACTGCGGATCGCCGCGGGCAAGCCGATCTCGTTCACCCAGGACGAGCTGGTGCGCACCGGCGCGGCGATCGAGCTGCGGATCAACGCCGAGGACCCGGACAACGGCTTCGCCCCGTCACCCGGCGAGGTCACCGCGTTCGACCTGCCGGGCGGGCCCGGCGTCCGCGTCGATACCGGCCTGGCCCGCGGCGACCGGATCAGTCCGTTCTACGACTCGATGATCGCGAAGCTGATCTGCTGGGGTGCCGACCGCGACCAGGCGTACTCCCGAGCCGAGCAGGCCTTGCGGGAGTTCCGCATCGAGGGCGTGGCGAACACGATCCCGTTGCACTCCCGGCTCGTCGGCAACGACAAGCTGCGCAGCGGCCCGGTGCACACCACCTGGCTGGAGGAGCAGCTGGAGTGATCAGCGCGGGACGACCTCGTCGCGCAGCACGCTGTAGCGCACGCAGTCCCGCCACCGGCCGTCGCGGAACAACCAGCCGCGCAGCACGCCCTCCCTGGTGAAACCCGCTTTGGCGAGGGCGCGCTGCTCGGCGAGGTTGTCCACCTCGGTGCCCGCCTCGACCCGGTTCACCTGGGTGTGGGCGAACAGGTACGCCACCAGCTGGCGCTGGGCTTCGGTGCCGTGGCCGCGCCCGCGGGCCTCCGGCAGCAAGGTGATGCCGATGTTCCAGCAGTACGAGGTCTGGCCGGTCGGGTTCTTGGCCCACGACACGAACCCCAGCCGACGCTGCGGATCCTGCTCGGTGACCACCAGCAGCACGCCCTCGGCGTCCGAGATCAGCCCGGTCTCCGCCCAGCGCCGCTGGAAGTGCCCCGCCCCCTGGTAGCCGAACCAGTTGTAGGGGTGGGAGGCCTCGCGGGTGTTGAGCATCCGATCGAGATCGGTCAGGTCGCCTTCGAACACCGGTCGCAGCAGCACAATGGACCCCACATCGCGACCGTAGACCGATCACGCTCCGCTGGACATGCTCTGTTCCGGTGGTCGAATGCGGCCGAACCGTCCTGATCGGTCCCGAGGCCGGTCAGTCGCCGGGGCGCCGGCAGGTGTAGATCCGCGCGGGCGGGACGTTGCGCCACACGGTGCGGCTGGTGAGCACCTCGTCGAAGGCGCCGTTTAACCGGCGCCGAAACCCGCGGGCCCCGGCCATGCCCAGGGCGTGCACGTAGGCGAACGTGGTGAACGCGCCGCCGGGGGCGAGCACTTTGCCGACCTCGCTGAGGATGTCGCGCTGCAGCTCGGCGGAGAAGATCGACCACGGGAGGCCGCTGATCACGGCGTCCACCTCGTCGATGCCCGCCTCGGCCAACAGCGTGCGCAGCTTCGCCGCGTCGCCCTGCACGACCTCCAGCCAGGGCAGGTCGGCGCGCAGGTGCTCGACCATGCCGCCGTCGAGTTCGATCGCGAGGTGCCGCCCGCCTTCGGGCAGGCGGTCGCGCACGGCTCTGCTGAGCGCGCCGGTGCCGGGGCCGAGTTCCACTACGACCGGCCCGGTCCGCTCCGCGGCGGCAGGTCGCGAGCGCGGGACGACCGCGGCCATCTCGCGGGCGAGGTACGGCGAACTGGGCGCCACCGCGCCCACCAGGCCGGGCTTGCGCGCCGCGCGGGCGGCGAACTTCCGGTAGTCCGCGAACACCGATCCGGCCTTGCCGGTCTGAGGCCGTTGCTGGGATGTGGTCACGGCTGCCTTCCGCGGTCGTCGGACGAGGTCCTGGTCACCCTATCGGTCGCGGACCGGCAGCCGTCGCCGCCCGAGTTCCGCCACGTGGAACCGGTGCACATGAATGGAATTCGGATAAGCGGACCGCCGCGATTCGCGGCGGTCTGGAACGCGTTTCGGGCGTCGCGGCAAGAATGCGCGGCGCAATTCACTCGAATAGCGTGTAACGCGGAAAGAAAGTCACACGATAGAGGTTCGCCGTGGGCGTGGGGCTTGTCCGGACCGGACAAGCCCGTTGCGCCGTACTCAGGCGGGCTGCTCGATCAGCGCACCCACCGGCTCCACCGCCGGGACCTGCTCAGCGGGCTGAGCGGGAGTGTTCAGCGCGGGTTTGTTCACCCACCTGACCGCCACGCCTGCCACCGCCAGCAGCACGATCGCCTCAACTGCGAGAGCCACCCACACCATTGCCACTTTCCTTGCCTCCTTTCTGCTGACCTCCCCGTCTTCCGAGCGCGCGCACGGGCGCACACGCGTGCCCGCACGGGTCTTGCGATCGAAAGAGGTTCGGGGCCGAACACCCACTTGCACCCCGATACTAGGGCTTTGTTTCGGGTGCGTTAAAGAGGGGTCGCAGTGGCGTGCGTCGCACCCCTCCGGGTGAGCTTTCGCGTGGCGGACACCACAGCGGGTGAGGGACGTTCGCGCCTGGTTCCGGCGTTGCGCCGGGTGTGGCGGAGCACGAGGTCGAGGTCGAGGTCGTCGTCATCGGAGCCGGGCAGGCCGGGCTCAGCAGCGCGCACCACCTGTCGCGGTCCGGGTTCGAGCCGGACCGCGAGTTCGTGGTGCTCGACGCGGACACCGGCGCGGGCGGCGCGTGGCGGCACCGCTGGCCGTCGCTGCGGATCGGTGGCGTGCACGGGATCCACGACCTGCCGGGACTCGCTCTGGAGGAGACCGACGGGGCGCGGCCCGCTTCGGAAGTGGTCTCGGAGTACTTCGCCCGCTACGAGCGCGAGTTCGAGCTGCCGGTGCGGCGGCCGGTCGCGGTGCGGGCGGTGCGGCGCGGCCCCGGCGATCGCCTGCTGGTGGAGTCCGGCTCCGACACCTGGGCGGCTCGCGCGGTGATCAACGCGACCGGGACGTGGACGAAGCCGTTCCTGCCGCACTACCCGGGTCAGCGGACGTTCACCGGCAGGCAGCTGCACGTCGCGGACTACCACGACGCGGCGGAGTTCCGCGGGCTGCGGGTGGCGGTCGTCGGCGGCGGGATCTCCGCGGTGGAACTGCTGGCGGAGATCTCCGAGGTGGCCGAGACGACGTGGGTGACGCGCCGCCCGCCGGTGTTCGGCGACGACGAGTTCACCCCCGACCGCGGGCGCCGGGCCGTCGCGGAGGTCGATCGCCGGGTTCGGGCAGGACTGCCGCCGGGCAGCGTCGTGAGCGTGACCGGGCTGCCGCCCACGGCCGCCGTCGAGCGGGCGCGGGAACGCGGCGTGCTGGACCGGAACCCGATGTTCGAACGCATCACCCCGAGCGGGCTGCGGTGGGCGGACGGCGGGGAGCTGCCCGTCGACGTGATCCTCTGGGCGACCGGTTTCCGGGCCGCCTTGGACCATCTGGCCCCGCTGGGCCTGCGCGAACCGGGCGGCGGCATCCGGATGGACGGGACTCGGGTGGTGGCCGAACCCCGGCTGCACCTGGTGGGTTACGGCCCGTCGGCCAGCACCATCGGGACCAACCGGGCCGGCCGGAGCGCGGCCCGCGAGGTTCGCCGGCTGCTCGCCCCGGCGCTCACCGCCCGCTGATCCGCCGTCACTCGTGCCGAGCGGGCCGGAAGGCGCGCAGCAGGTGGTAGCCGAGCAGGGTGATCACGGTGCCGAGCGCGATGCCGCTGAGGCTCAGGCTCGGGGTGAAGGTGAGCGAGACGTCGCCGATGCCCGCGATGACCCCGGCGGCCACCGGCAGCAGGTTCACCGGGTCGGCGAAGTCCACGCGGTTCTGCACCCAGATCTTCACGCCGAGCAGTCCGACCATGCCGTAGAGCACCACGGTGATGCCGCCCAGCACGCCGCCCGGGATGGCGGCCACGACGGCGCCGAACTTCGGGCACAGGCCGAAGCCGACGGCCACCAGCGCCGCCACCCAGTAGGCGGCGGTCGAGTACACGCGGGTGGCGGCCATGACGCCGATGTTCTCGGCGTAGGTGGTGGTCGGCGGGCCGCCGAGCGCGCTGGAGAGGGTCGTGGCGAAGCCGTCGGCGAACACGGCCCGCCCGAGGCTGCCCTGCAGGTCGGTGCCGGTCATCTCCTCCACGGCCTTGACGTGCCCGGTGTTCTCGGCGAGCAGCGCGATCACGGCTGGCAGCACGACGATGATCGCCGAGGCGGAGAAGGACGGGGCGTGCACTTCGGGAAGTCCGAACCACGGCGCGTCCGCGACCCCGCTGAGGTCCACCCGCGGGTGGGTGCCGACGACCCCGTCCGCGTTCGGCGCGGTGATCGGGCCGAAGAGCACGTCGAACGCCCAGGACAGCAGGTAGCCGCCGGCGAGCCCGAGGAACACCGCGATACGACCCAGGAATCCGGGCAGCAGCACGCTGCCCGCCACCACGATGATCATCGTGATGAGCGCGATCCACTGGTCCTGCGGCCAGTAGGTCTCGGCCACCACCGGCGCCAGGTTGAACCCGATCAGCAGCACGACCGCCCCGGACAGCACCGGCGGCAGCAACCGGTGCACGACAGCGGGCCCGGCGAAGTGCACCACCGCGCCGACCGCGGCGAGCACCGCGCCCGACACCAGGATGGCTCCGGTGACGGTGGCCGTGTCGCCCCCGCCGGCGCGGATCGCGGTGACCGCGCCGACGAACGAGGCGCTGCTGCCCAGGTAGCTGGGGATCTTGCCCTGCACGACGAGCAGGAACAGGATCGTCGCCCCGCCCGAGACCATGATCGCGAGGTTCGGGTCGAGTCCCATCAGGACGGGGAACACGAACGTCGCGCCGAACATGGCCACCACGTGCTGCGCGCCGAAGCCGATGGTGCGGCCCCAGGTGAGCCGTTCGCCGGGGGCCACCGACTCACCTGGGCGCGGTGTGGTGCCGTCGCCGTGGAGTGTCCATCCGAAACCCGTTCGCCCTCGCATGGCGAACAGTCTCTCCCGGCGTCATGTCGGACGCCGATCACGGTCGAACTGGTGACCGAGGCGCCACGGACCGTGATCGCACGGCGGATTTTCGGCGTCGTCGGTCCGGCGGTGGAGCCGGTGCGGTTCCCGTCGGCCGGACCTCAACCGCGGAACGGGCCGGTGACCTCGTAGGTGATGCCGCCGCTGCTGACCCCGCTGGTGCCGCGCTGCGAGGAGAAGTAGAGCCGGTCGCCGGCGGGGCTGAACGCGACGCCGCAGAGCTCCGAGCCGTCCTGCCCCTCGACCCGCAGGAACGGCGCGACGACGTCGTCGGGGGTGATCAGGCAGATCTCCATGTTGCCGCCGTCCTCGGCGACGTAGAGGTCACCGGCGGCGGTGCCGGTGATGTTGTCCACCCCGGTCAGCGGCGGGTCGGGAATGTCGTCGTCGTAGGCCACGGCGAGGGCGTCCCGCTCCGCGTCGTAGGCCCACACGCGGTTGTCGCCCTTGGTGGTGAAGTAGCAGGTGCCCGCGCGGTAGTAGGCGCCTTCACCACCGTCGAAGTGCTTGGCGGCGGCGACCTGCTCGCGGGTGCGCGCGGTGGTGGCCGCCGGGTCGGGCACGTCCGCCCACGCGAGCCCGGAACCGTCCTCGGTGAGCACCTGCAGGGTGCCCGCGGACATGTCCTCCCAGGTGGTGGGCACGAAGCGGTAGAAGCACCCGTCCGATTCGTCCTCGGTCAGGTAGACGACCTTCCGGTCCGGGTCCACCGCGGCGGCTTCGTGCTTGAACAGGCCCATCGCCGGGTGCCGCACGGCCGCCCGCCCGCCCCACGGGTCGGTTTCGTGCACGGCGCCGCGGTCGGTCTCCTCGCAGGACAGCCAGGTGTTCCACGGCGTCGCGCCGCCGGAGCAGTTCTGCGTGGTACCGCTCAGGATCGGGTAGGCGTCGGTGATCTCGGCGGCGCCGTTGAACTTGAGCGCGCTGGCGCCCCCGGTCAGCGGCACTTCCGAGTTCGACACGTAGATCCAGCCGTCGCCGTCCGCGAAGCAGGCACCGCCGTCGGGAGCGCTGTGCCAGGTGTGGCCGGTACCGGTGACGGTCTCCGTGGCGCGCGCCAGGACTCGGCTGGTGAACCCGTCGGGCAACCTGATGCCGTTGGCGTCGGCGGCGAGCAGGTCGCCGTAGGGGCTCGGGCCGGGCAACGCGGGGAAGGCGATGGCCTGGCGGGTGACGCTGAAGCCGAAGGCGACCGAGGTGCCGGCTCCCAGGACCGCTGCGCGCAGGAAGTGACGTCGTTGCACGGCTGCTCCGTTCGTTCGTGGTGGGAACAGCACGACGGTAGGTGCGGCCCCGGTGTCGGATCACCGGCGCGGGGATGAACTCTTCACGCCGGTTCGGGGATGATCGATCGCCCGTATTCCTCCACTGTGGACTCGACGGCGTCGTGCATGGCATAGGCGGCGAACTGGTGGACTCCGGCGTCGCGCAGTTCGGCGAGCTTGTCCCGGTGCGCCTGCGGCGGACCGAGCAGGCAGAACCGGTCGACGATCTCGTCGGGCACGAAGTCGGTGCTGGCGTTGTCCGCGCGCCCGTGGTGGGAGTAGTCGTAGCCGTCGCGCCCGCGGATGTAGTCCGTCAACGCCGCCGGAACCGCCGCGGAGTCGGTGCCGTAGCGGCGCACCAGGTCGGCGACGTGGTTGCCGACCATGCCGCCGAACCACCGGCACTGGTTGCGCGCGTGGTCGAGGTCCGTCCCGACGTAGGCGGGCGCGGCCGCGCACACGGTGATCGCGTCGGGGTCGCGGCCCGCGTTCCGCGCGGCGTCCCGGACGTGGTCGACCATCCACCTGGTCAGCACCGGGTCGGCGAGCTGGATGATCACGCCGTCGGCGACCCGGCCGGCGAGGTCCAGCGCTCTCGGGCCGTAGGCGCCCATCCAGACCGGGAGCGCGCCGTCGCGCACCCACGGCAACCGGACGGGGGTGCCGTCGACGTCGGCTTCCCGGCCTTCGGCCAGGTCCCGGATCACGCCGATGGCGCTTTCCAGGGTGGCCAGCGTGTTCGGCTTGCCGCCGGTGACGCGCAGCGCCGAGTCGCCGCGGCCGATCCCGCACACCGTGCGGTTGCCGAACATCTCGTTGAGCGTGGCGAAGGTGGACGCGGTGACCGTCCAGTCGCGGGTGGACGGGTTGGTCACCATCGGCCCGACGACCATCCGGTCGGTCGCGGCGAGGATCTGGCTGTGGATGACGAACGGTTCCTGCCACAGCACGCAGGAATCGAAGGTCCACCCGTGGGTGAAGCCGAGTGACTCGGCCCGCCTCATCAGGTCCACCACCGACCAGGCCGGTGGGTCGGTTTGCAGCACGAGCCCGAACCGCATGGCGCGCCTCCGTGGTGGCTAGGTCAGGTATTGGCAGGTGTCGCGGGGGAGGAACCGCCCGTGTCCGGCTCGGCCCCGGTAGTGGCCGTCGTCGACGATGACCTGACCGCGGGAGAGCACGGTGCGGACCCGTCCGGTGATGGTCTTGCCCTCGTAAGCGCTGTAGTCGACGTTCATGTGGTGGGTCTCGGCGGAGAGGACCTGTTCGGCGTGCGGGTCGTAGATCACGATGTCGGCGTCGGAGCCGGGCGCGATGGTGCCCTTGCGCGGGTGCAGGCCGAACATCCGCGCCGGGGTGGTGCTGGCCAGCTCCACCCAGCGCCGGCGGCCGATGCGGCCGTCGACGACGCCTTGGTGCAGCAGGTCCACCCGGTGCTCCACACCGGGCATCCCGTTCGGGATCTTCGAGAAGTCCCCCAGCCCCAGCTCCTTCTGCGGGGTGAAGCAGAACGGGCAGTGGTCGGTGGACACGACGGAGAGGTCGTTGGTGCGCAGACCCCGCCACAGCTCCCGCTGGTGCTCCTCGGGACGCAGCGGGGTGGAGCAGACGAACTTGGCGCCTTCGAAGTCCGGACGGGCCAGTTCGTCGACGGTGAGGAACAGGTACTGCGGGCAGGTTTCGCCGAACACGTTGAGCCCGGCGTCGCGGGCGCGGGCGATCTCGGCGAGCGCTTCGGTGGCGGAGACGTGCACGACGTAGATCGGGGCGTCGGCGACCCTGGCGAGCTGGATGGCGCGGTGGGTCGCCTCCGCCTCCAGCAGCGGATGCCGCACGGCGCCGTGCTGGCGGGGGTCGGTGCGGCCCGCCGCCAGGGCCTGCTGCACGAGCACGTCGATGGCGATGCCGTTCTCGGCGTGCAGCATGGTCAGCGCCCCGTTGCCCGCGGCCTGCTGCATGGCGCGCAGGATCCGGCCGTCGTCGCTGTAGAACACGCCGGGGTAGGCCATGAACATCTTGAAGCTGGTCACGCCCTCCGCGACCAGGCCGTCCAGTTCTCGCAGCGACGCGTCGTGCACGTCGGAGAGGATCAGGTGGAACCCGTAGTCCACCGCGCAGCGCCCGTCGGCCTTGGCGTGCCAGGTGTCGAGGCCTTCCCGCGCGGACCGGCCGATGGACTGGATGGCGAAGTCGATGATCGTCGTGGTGCCGCCCCACGCGGCGGCGCGGGTGCCGGTCTCGAACGTGTCGGAGGAGAAGGTGCCGCCGAAGGGCATCTCCATGTGGGTGTGCCCGTCGACCCCGCCGGGGATCACGTACTGCCCGCTCGCGTCGAGCACCGCGTCGGCGTCGGTGAGCCACTGCTCGCCGAGTTCGGGGGTGGCCAGCGCGGCGACCTGCTCGTCGATGACGAGGACGTCGGCTTCGACCTCCTCGGTCGCCGTGATCACGAGCCCGCCGCGGATCACCGTTCTCGTCATGACCGCTCCCCCGCTCTGGTGAGCGCGTCGACGAGGATCGCGGCGCCCTCGCGGGCTTCGGGCTCGGTGAGGCTCAGCGGCGGCGCGATGCGCAGCACGTTGCCGTCGAGACCGCCCTTGCCGATGAGCAGCCCGGCGCTCTTGGTGTGCTCCAGCACCGCCGTGGCAGCGGCGGCGTCCGGTTCCCCGGTGCCGGGACGCACCAGCTCGACCCCGATCATGAGCCCCTTGCCCCGCACGTCGGACACGTGCGGCAGGCGCAGCCGGGCGTCGTCGAGTTCCGCGCGCAGCACGGCGCCGACCCGCTGGGCGTTGCCCTGCAGGTCGTGGGCCAGCAGGTGGTTCAGGTTCGCGAGCGCCCCCGCGGTGGTGATCGGGCTGCCGCCGAAGGTTGACAGCGAGCTCGCCTTGACGCTGTTCATGACCTCAGCGCTCGCGATCACGCCGCCGATGGAGAGCCCGTTGCCGAGGCCCTTGGCGAACGTGACGATGTCCGGCGGGCCGCTGTCGCCGTGCGCCTGCCAGCCCCAGAAGTGCTCGCCGGTGCGGCCCCAACCGGTCTGCACCTCGTCGCTGATCCACAGGATGCCGTGCCGGTCGAGCACCTCCTTGAACCGGGCGAACAGCCCGTCCGGTGGCACGGCGAAACCACCGACGCCCTGGATGGGTTCGGCGATCAGGCAGGCCACGTTGCCGTGCAGCTGGCCGAGCACGTCCTCCAGGTCGTCCACGCAGGCCGCCGTGAAGTCGGCGTCGGAGAGCTCGGCGAGCGCCGTGCCGCGGCGCCTGCTGCCGTGCACGTAGGTCGTCTGCACCGGCGACAGGCTCGTCGGCGACCAGGCCCGGTTGCCGGTGATGGCCAGCGCCGAGAAGGACCGGCCGTGGTAGCTGTTGCGCAGCGCCAGCACCTGGTTCGAGGCGCGGTGACCGGTGGCCAGCAGCAGGGCGGTGTCGTTGGCCTCGGTGCCGCTGGAGGTGAAGAACACCCGCGGGTCCTCGATGCCGGAGAGCTCCGCGACGCGTTCGGCGAGTTCCACCATCAGCCGGTTCAGGTACAGCGTCGAGGAGTGCAGGATGCGCCCGGCCTGCTCGCTGACCGCGGCGGTCACCTCGGGCAGCGCGTGCGCGGTCATGGTGGTGAGGATGCCGCCGAAGAAGTCCAGGTACCGGTTGCCCTCGGCGTCCCAGACGTGGCGCCCTTCGCCGCGTTCGATGTCGATCGGGTCCTGGTAGTAGGTCGCGACCCAGTCCGGCAGCACCGCCTTGCGCCGCTTCGCCAGCTCGGTGTGCGTGCCCGTGTCGGTCATCGCGTTCCTTCCTCTCGGCCCGGAGGGTCCGGTGGTCTTGGTCTGTGTCTTGTCAGCGGCGGAGCCGCTGAGCAGTGACCGGCTTGAGCAAGCCGACCACCGGAGGTTCTCAGCTGCTTCCTCGCGAGGACAACGATTGCGCTGTGCAGGGGCCTACATCAGAAATCGCGATCACACCGGCACAGGGGCGGCGAGGAAGCCGCTGAGGTTCCGCCACCCGGACACCTACGCAGGTCAAGATCAAAGGCAGGCGCTCAGGGTTCGGTGAGCAGGCCGTAGGCGTCGGGGCGGCGGTCGCGGTAGAAGGCCCACTGGGTGCGCACCTCGTCGATCAGGTCGAAGTCGAGGTCGCGCACCACGAGTTCCTCCTCGCCGTCGCTGGCGACGTCGCCGACGAAGCGGCCGTAGGGGTCGACGAAGTAGCTGCTGCCGTAGAAGTCGTTGTCGCCGTACTCCTCCACACCGACCCGGTTGATCGCGGCGACGAAGTACTCGTTGGCGACGGCGGCGGCGGGTTGTTCCAGCTTCCACAGGTAGGACGACAGCCCGCGGCTGGTCGCCGACGGGTTGTAGACCAGTTGCGCCCCGGCGAGCCCCAGCGCCCGCCAGCCTTCCGGGAAGTGCCGGTCGTAGCAGATGTAGACGCCGACCCGGCCGACCGCGGTGTCGAACACCGGCCAGCCGAGGTTGCCGGGCCGGAAGTAGAACTTCTCCCAGAACCCGGGCAGGTGCGGCAGGTGGTGCTTGCGGTACTTGCCGAGGTACTCGCCGTCGGCGTCGATCACGGCGGCGGTGTTGTAGTAGAACCCGGGCCCGTCGAGCTCGAAGATCGGCACGACGATCACCATCCGCAGTTCGCGGGCCAGCGCCCGCATCCGGGTGGTGGTGGGGCCGTCCGGGACCGCCTCCGCCCAGCGGTAGTGCTCGGCCTCCTGCACCTGGCAGAAGTAGGGGGCGTTGAACACCTCCTGGAAGCCGATCACCTGGGCGCCCTGCGCGGCGGCGGCGCGGGTGTGCTGCTCGTGCGCGTCGATCATGGACTGGGCGTCGCCGGTCCACTTCGCCTGGACCAGTGCGGCGCGAACTCTGTTCGGCATGGCGACACCCCTCGTGCACGGAACGGGCAGGGACGTCCCGAACATATGACCCGGTTCAGGGCCCTGCAATGACCGCGCCGCCGACGATCGTTTCCACTGAGCACCGCCAAGTCTTCCGAGACGGGCTCTCGCTGCGGGAACGCGGGCGCCGGCCGGGAGCGGCCTCCCGGCGGGTTCGCTCAGAAGGAGGAAGCGCCGGTGTGTCGGACCGGACCGGCGCCGCCGCCGATCAGCTCCCGAGCCCGAGCCCGTACCGGTCGAGCAGGCGCAGCCACCGCCCCCGCTCCCCCGCGGCGGCGTCGGCGCGTTCCAGCGCCCGGTGGGTGACCCGCACCAGCGGCCAGCGCAACGGCTCCGGCGGGTACGGCAGCGGCCGGGTGCGCACCAGCGCGCAGCGGGTCAGCTCGGTGGCCGCGCCCGCGAGCAGGTCCAGCGCGACCTGCCCGCCGAACCGGGAGGCGGCGACGCCGAGGCCGGTGAACCCGGCGGCGTAGGCGACCCGGCCCGCGAGCGCGGTGCCGAACACCGGGGTGGAACGGGTGGTCGCGTCGATCGGGCCGCCCCAGCGATGGCTGAACCGAGTGCCCTCCAACTGCGGGAACGTCGCGAAGAACGTCGTGGCGAGCCGCCGGTGCGGTTCGGGCCGCGCGGCGAGCGCCGGGGCCGTGCGACCGCCGAAGTAGTACTCGGCGGCACCGCCACCCCACAGGATCCGGCCGTCCGGAGTCGGCCGGAAGTAGTGGAACAGGTTGTGCGAGTCCGTCACCCCCTGCCGGTCGTGCCAGCCCAGCGAGTCCCACGCCGCCGCGGAGAGCGGTTCGGTGACCAGCACGTAGTCCCAGATCGGCAGCAGGCGGCGGCGCAGCCTCCGCAACGGGGCCGGGAAGGCGTTCGTCGCGAGCACCGCCCGCCTCGCCCGCACCGTCCCTTGTGGACACCGAAGTCGCAGCCCACCGCCGCGGGAGCGCACGGAGCCGACCGGGCTGCGCTCGTGGACCCGCACGCCGAGCCGTTCGGCCGCCGCGACGAGCCCGCCCACCAGCTTCGCCGGGTCGACCAGTCCCCCGGCGTCCGGTAATCGCAGGCCCGCGCGGAACGAGTCCGAGCGCAGATCGGCGCGCACCCCGCCCGCGCCCTGGAACACCGCCGGGAAGCCGTGCTCGCGGTAGAGGTCGGCCTCGTCGCGCAGCTCCCCGACCTGGTGCGGTTCGGTGGCCACGGCGGTCTTCCCGCACCACCGCAGGTCCGCGTCGATCCCCTCGGACTCGACGAACTCGCCGATCTCGCGGAGGTTGCGCCTGCCCAGTTCGACGAGCGCGCCGATCTCCGCCGGCCACAGCTGAGCGCCGTGGGCGAGGCCGTGGGTGAGCGACTCGGACAGGAAGCCACCGCTGCGCGCGCTACCGCCGGAGCCGACCCGCCCGGCCTCCAGGACGAGCACGTCCAGCTCGGGATCGCGCTGCTTGGCCAGGACGGCGGTCCACAGCCCGGTCAGCCCGGCACCGACCACGACGAGGTCGGCGGACTCCGAGCCGGGCAGCGGTGCGCGCGGCGCGACGGGGGTGCGGTCCGGCCAGAAGGCCGCGGGCTCGGCGTCGGCCAGCGCGTCCCCGACGGGCGGGCCGGTCACTGCCACCACCGGCGGAACCCGGTCCCGTGCTTGCCGGCCCGATCCACGTCCTTGCGCAGCTCCCGCGTCTCCCGGCCGATCCCCGGCGGGTAGCCGTGCTTGATCACCCGGTGCTCGCACGCCTCCCCCATCAGGCACAGCGAGTAGAACAAGCCCACGAACAACCCCATCCCGACCGCCGTCAACCTGATCGACCACGGGCCCGGCAGCAGCACCAGCAGGCAGAACGGCGAGAGCTGGGTCAGCGCCCGCGCCACGTGGCGCAGCACCCACGTCCGGCAGGTCACGTCGTGCAGCACCCACTCGGCGCACCGGTCCGGCAACCGGCCGCCGAACGCGTACCAGACCCACAGCGCCGGGTTCGGCCGACCGGAGACCGGCCGCGGTGAATCGGGCCGAGGTGTTCGCACTCCCCTAGATTAGTGGCCGGCGCCGAAGCTCCGGCAGGAACGCGGAACGCGCGTCACGCGCGTCACTCCGACGCCCGGTAACGATCTCCCCCGGAAGACGATGTTCCTGGTGAAAGGGGTTGCGTCATGTTCATTCTCGTTGTGGTGATGTTGTTCGTGCTCGTGGTGGGCGCGGTGATGTTCACCGATCTGCTCGACGACGGGTTCCGGGGAGCCGGGGCCGCGGTGGCCCAGCTGGTGCGCGAGTCGCGCACCCATTCCTGATCACCCGTCCGTCTCTTGTGGACTGATCCGGTCGTGCTACCGGCCGGATCGGTCCCCGCACTCCGGCACCTCCGCGTGGAGACGCACGCCACCACCCCACCCGGGTGCGCGCGGCGAAAACGCTCCTAGAGTGAGCGCCGTGAACGACGCGGACCGGAGCACGGCGGACGAGCACGACGGTTGCTGCGCCCCTGGGCGCACCCGGAGCGAGGCGGACGCCCCGCCCGACGTTCCCGCTCCCGCCGCCACGGCTCCCGACCGCCGCTGGATCGCACTCGACGGCGGCGCGTTCCTGATGGGCACCACCGACGCCGACGGCTTCCCGCAGGACGGCGAGGGCCCGGTGCGCGAGATCCGGGTGAGCCCGTTCGACATCGGCCCGCTGGCAGTCACCAACGCCGAGTTCGCCGAGTTCGCGGCCGACACCGGATTCGTCACCGACGCGGAGCGCTTCGGCTGGTCCTACGTCTTCGCCGCGTTCCTGCCCGCAGCGCTGCGCCGATCAGCGCCCCGACCGGAGCAGACCCCGTGGTGGTGCGGAGTGGAAGGCGCCACCTGGCGCAGCCCGGAAGGGCCCGGTTCGGACGTGGGCGACCGCGCCGACCATCCCGTGGTGCACGTGTCGTGGAACGACGCCGACGCCTACTGCCGGTGGGCCGGCGGGCGGCTGCCCACCGAGGCCGAGTGGGAGTTCGCCGCGCGCGGCGGCCTGGAGCAGCGCCGCTACCCGTGGGGCGACGAGCTCACCCCGGACGGCGAGCACCGCTGCAACATCTGGCAGGGCATGTTCCCCGCGAAGAACACCGTCGAGGACGGGTTCCGGGGAACCGCGCCCGCGGATTCCTTCCCCGCCAACGGTTTCGGCCTGCACAACGTGGCGGGCAACGTGTGGGAGTGGTGCGCGGACCGCTGGGGCACCGAGCACGTCGCGGCGGGCTCGACCGATCCGCAGGGCCCGCCGGACGGCGACAGCCGGGTGATGCGGGGCGGCTCCTACCTGTGCCACGAGTCGTACTGCAACCGCTACCGGGTGGCCGCGCGCACCGCCAACACCCCGGACAGTTCCGTCGGCAACCTCGGTTTCCGGTGCGTTCGGCCGCGGTGATCCTCCCGAATGGTGAACGACCTGTTGCTCCGGGTGCCGCAGCGGTTAAGCTCCGCCACATGATCCGCCTGGTGGAACGCCGACACGTTGATCTCGTGCGCGTGACCACGTCCGCTTGTCGCGCCCGCTGATCTTCTCGCGCCGCGGACGCTGAGCCGCCGCACCACCTCACCCGTCGCAGCTGCGCGGCGGGCATCTCGCCATCGCCCTTCCCTTCGTGGCGCCCCGTCGCGCCACCGTCCACTGTGGAGTCCCCATGTCCGCTGACGTCCCCGCCCCGAACGACGACGCCGAAGCCGGCTGGTCGTTCGACACGCTCCAGGTCCACGCCGGGGCGCAGCCCGATCCGGCGACCGGCGCCCGCGCCACGCCGATCTACCAGACCACCTCGTACGTCTTCCGCGACACCCAGCACGCGCAGGACCTGTTCAGCCTCGCCGAGCCCGGCAACATCTACACCCGCATCAACAACCCCACCCAGGACGTGCTGGAGCAGCGCGTCGCGCGGTTGGAAGGCGGTGTCGGCGCGGTCGCCGTCGCCTCCGGGCAGGCCGCGGAGACGCTCGCGGTGCTGACCTTGGCGCAGGCCGGTGACCACCTGGTCGCGAGCTCCTCGCTCTACGGAGGCACCTACAACCTGTTCCACCACACGCTGCCGAAGCTGGGCATCGAGACCACGTTCGTCGACGACTTCGACAACCCCGACGCGTGGCGCGCCGCGATCCGGCCGAACACCAAGCTGGTGTTCGCCGAGTCGCTGGGCAACCCGCGCAGCAACGTGCTCGACGTGCGCACCATCGCCGACGTCGCGCACGAGGCGGGTGTGCCGCTGGTCGTGGACAACACCGTCACCACCCCCTACGTGCTGCGCCCGCTGGAGCACGGCGCGGACATCGTCGTGCACTCGGCGACGAAGTACCTCGGCGGCCACGGCACCGCCGTCGGCGGCATCGTCGTGGACGGCGGCACCTTCGACTTCGGCGCGAACCCGGAGCGCTTCCCCGGTTTCAACGAGCCCGACCCGAGCTACCACGGCCTGCGCTACTGGCCCGCGCTCGGCCACGGAGCCTTCGCCGCGAAGCTGCGGGTGCAGGGGCTGCGCGACCTCGGCCCGGCGATCTCGCCGTTCAACGCGTTCCTCGTGCTGCAGGGCCTGGAGACGTTGTCGCTGCGCATCGAGCGGCACAACCGCAACGCCCTGGAGCTCGCCGAATGGCTGGAAGGGCAGGACGAAGTGGCGAAGGTGCACTTCGCGGGCCTGCCGTCGAGCCCGTGGCACGAGCTCGGCAACCGCTACCTGAGCAACGGGTTCGGCGCCATCGTGTCCTTCGAGCTGCGCGGCGGTGTCTCGGCGGGCCGCGAGTTCGTCGAGGGCGTCTCGCTGTTCAGCCACCTCGTCAACATCGGCGACGTGCGCAGCCTCATCGCGCACCCGGCGAGCACCACGCACAGCCAGCTGACCGAGCAGGAGCAGCTCGACGCGGGGGTGACGCCTGGCCTGGTGCGCCTGTCGGTCGGCATCGAGAACGTCGACGATCTCAAGGCCGACCTGGAGTCGGCGTTCCGCGCGGCGAAGGCCGAGCTGGAGAGCTGAGCAGATGACGTCGCGGCCCCTTCCCGCCACCGGTGCCTGGCGGGAAGGGCACCCGCCCGGCCGGCGGCGCTGGCTCGGGCTCGATCCGCTGGACCTGGAGTCGGGTTCCCGGCTCACCGGCGCGCGGCTCGCGTACGAGACGTGGGGAACTCTCGCCCCGGACGGCGGCAACGCCGTGCTGGTGCTGCACGCCCTCACCGGGGACGCCCACCTGCGCGGACCGGCGGAGCCGGGGCATCCGAGCGCCGGCTGGTGGGAAGGCGTCGTCGGACCGGGCCTCGCGCTGGACACCGACCGGTGGTTCGTGGTGGCGCCGAACGCGCTCGGCGGTTGTCAGGGCAGCACCGGCCCGGCCACCACCGCTGCGGACGGCCGGGCTTGGGGAAGCCGGTTCCCCGCGCTGACCGTGCGGGACCTGGTGCGAGCCGAGGTGGCGCTCGCCGACGCGCTCGGCGTGGACGGCTGGGCGGCGGTGATCGGTGGCTCGCTCGGCGGGATGCGCGCGCTGGAGTGGGCCGTGGACCAGTCGGACCGGGTGCGCTCGGCACTGCTGCTGTGCTGCTCCGCGGTCGCCACCGCCGAGCAGATCGCCTGGTCCTCGGCGCAGCTGCACGCGATCCGAGCCGATCCGGACTGGCTGGGCGGCGACTACCACGAGCTGCCCGCCGGGCGCGGCCCGCACGCGGGGCTCGGGCTGGCCCGCCGGATCGCGCACATCACCTACCGCAGCCCGCAGGAGCTGCAGGCCCGGTTCGGCTCGGCGGCCCAGGACGGCGAGGACCCGGCGGCGGGCGGGCGCTACGCGGTGGAGTCCTACCTCGACCACCACGCGGAGAAGCTGGTCCGCCGGTTCGACGCCGCCAGCTACGTGCGGCTCACCGAAGCCATGTCCGCGCACGACGTGGGCCGGGACCGCGGCGGAGTGGGCGCGGCGTTGCGCCGGGTCGGCGCCCGGACGCTGGTCGCCGGGGTGGACAGCGACCGGCTCTTCCCGCCCGCCGATCAGCACGCCCTCGCCCGCGGGCTCGGCACCTCGGCCCGGATCATCGGCTCGTCTTACGGCCACGACGGGTTCCTCATCGAGACCGAGCAGGTCTCCGAGTTGGTGCGCGAACTGCTCAAGGGCACTTGACGAGCACGTCCCGCGCGGCCAACGGTGAACGCATGTCCGCCTACCACGAGCGTCCTCGGCCGGCCCGGTACGACGCGGCGCAGCCGACCGACTTCGACGCCGAGCACCCGCACGCCGTGGCCATGTTCCAGGACGCCGTGCGGCGGTTCCCGGATCGACCGCTGATCCACTACTTCGACGCGGCGCTCACCGCCGCCGAGCTCGACGGGCTCAGCGACGCGTTCGCCGTCGCGCTGCAGGACCGGGGCGTGGCGGCGGGCGAGCGGGTGGCGCTGTACCTGCAGAACGTGCCGCAGTTCGCCATCGCGCTGCTCGGGGCGTGGAAGGCGGGCTGCGTCGCGGTGCCGATCAACCCGATGAACAAGCGCCGCGAACTCGCGCTGCTGCTGGCGGATTCCGGGGCGGCGGTGCTGGTGGCGTTGCGCGGGCTGCACGAGTCGGTCGCCGCCGGGGCGCTGGCGGAGACCGCCGTGACCTGGACGATCACCACCGCCGAGCGCGCCCACCAGACCCGCGACGACCCGCGTGTCCTGCCGGAACCGGACGTGGCCGTGCCCGCGGGCACCACCGACCTCGCCGCGCTGCTCGACGAGCACCGGGGCAGGCGGCCCGTTCCGGTGCCGCTCGCGCCCGAGGACGTCGCGGTGCTCACCTACACCTCCGGCACCACCGGGCCGCCCAAGGGCGCGATGAACACCCACCGCAACGTCGTGTTCGACGCGCGGGTGTGGCGGGACTGGGTCGGCCTCGGGCCGGACGACGTGATCCTCGGGGTGGCTCCGCTGTTCCACATCACCGGCCTGGTGGGGCATCTGGCGCTGGCACTGCTGACCCCGGCGGCGCTGGTGCTCACCCACCGCTTCGATCCCGGTGCCGTCGTCGACGCCGTGCGCGAGCACCGGCCCACGTTCACCGTCGGGGCGATCACCGTGTTCATCGCGCTGCTCAACACCGGTGCGACGCGCGACGACCTGACGAGCCTGCGCCGGATCTACTCGGGCGGTGCGCCGATCCCGCCGAGCACGGTGCTGGCCTTCGAGCGGCGCTTCGGGCAGCGGATCCACAACGTCTACGGGCTCACCGAGACGACATCGGCCGCGTTCGCCCAGCCGTGGGCGGTGGAAGCGCCGGTGGACGAGAGCTCGGGTGCGCTGTCGGTGGGCGTGCCGGTGTACTCCACTCGCGCGCGGATCATCGGCGAGGACGGCCGGGAGCTGCCGCCGGGCGAGGTCGGCGAGCTGGTGATCTCCGGCCCGCAGGTGGTCGCCGGCTACTGGGGCAAACCGGAGGAGACCGAGTCCGCGCTGCCCGGCGGCGAGCTGCGCACCGGCGACGTCGCCCGGATGGACGCGGACGGCTGGTTCTACCTGGTGGACCGCAAGAAGGACCAGATCAACGCGGGCGGGTTCAAGGTGTGGCCACGCGAAGTGGAGGACGTGCTCTACGAGCACCCCGCCGTCCGCGAGGCCGCCGTGATCGGCGTGCCCGACGCCTACCGGGGCGAAACCGTGCGGGCGTACGTGAGCCTGCGACCCGATCACGAGGCGGCGCCGGAGGAACTGGTCGAGTTCTGCCGCGCGCGGCTGGCCGCCTACAAGTACCCCAGGCAGGTCGAAGTCCTAACCGAACTCCCCAAGACGACCACCGGGAAGCTCCTGCGCCGGGAGCTCCGCGCCCGGCACGCGGACTGAGGCCCGGCTTTCACAGCCGCGCGCCGAGCGGGAAACCGACGTAGTTCTCCGCCAGCGAGGTGGCCGCCGCCGCCGAAGCGACGACGTGGTCGAGGTGGGAGCGCTGCAGGCGGCGGGCGAAGTCGTCGGACGCCGGGTCGGAGTGCAGCAGGGTGGTCATGAAGTACGAGAAGTGCTCGGCGCGCCACACCCGGCGCAACGCGGTGTCCGAATAGGACCCCAGCTGGCTGTCGTCGCCGTGGCCGAGCGCCGCGGTGAGCGCCTGCGCCAGCAGCGTCACGTCGGCCACGGCGAGGTTGAGCCCCTTCGCGCCGGTGGGCGGCACGATGTGCGCGGCATCCCCGGCCAGCAGCAACCGCCCGTACCGCAACGGTTCCGCGACGAAGCTGCGCATCGGGGTGATCGACTTGTCGGTGATCGGCCCGCGTTCCAGCCGCCAGTCCCCGTCGACCGCGAAGCGCAGGTCCAACTCGTCCCAGATCCGCTCGTCCGGCCAGTCCCGCACGTCGGTATCCGGCGGCACCTGCAGGTAGAGCCTGCTGACCTGCGGGTTGCGCATGCTGTGCAGGGCGAATCCGCGCTCGTGGCTCGCGTAGATCAGTTCGTCGGTGGACGGTGCGACGTCGGCGAGGATTCCTAGCCACGCGAAGGGATAGGTCCGCTCGTAGGTGCGGACGCGCTCCGCGGGGATCGCCTTGCGCGCGACTCCGTGGAAGCCGTCCGCGCCGACCACGTAGTCGGAGTCGAGCACGTGCTCGGCGCCGTCGTGGCGGTAGTGGACCCGCGGCTGGTCGGTGTCGGCCCCGCGCACTTCGGAGACCTCGGCGTCGAACAGCAGCGGCGCCCCGGAGTCGATCCGCAGCACCACCAGGTCGCGCACCACCTCGGTCTGCGCGTACACCATCACCCGGCGCCCGCCGGTGAGCGCGGCCATGTCGATGCGGTGCCCGGCGCCGCCGAAGCGCAGCTCGATCCCGTCGTGCACCAGGCCTTCGCGGTCCATCCGCTCGCCCGCGCCGCAGTCCCGCAGCACGTCGACGGTCCCCTGTTCGAGGATGCCGGCGCGCTGGCGGTGCTCGACGTGCTCGCGGGAGCGGGATTCCAGCACGACCGACTCGATCCCCTGGCGTTGCAGCAACCGCGCCAGCAGCAGGCCCGCCGGCCCCGCTCCGATGATGGCCACGCTGGTCCGCATCGAACGTCTCCTTCGGCCTCGCACCGGAATTGATCCGTGTACGGATGAATTGACTACACCGTCCACCGCGAAGACCGCGTTGTCAACGAATCAACCACTCCTTGCTCGATGCAGACATGATCCGTACACGGATCGGATCAGCGGTGGCGCACAATGGGCGGGTGGGCTCCATCGATCTCAGCACGCATCCCGGCCACCTGTTCCGGCGCGTCCAGCAGGTGCACACGATGCTGTGGGCGGCCGCCGTCTCCGACGACGTCACCCCGCCGCAGTTCGCGGTGCTCAACGGGCTCGCCGACGAAGGAGGGCTCGATCAGCGCACGCTCGCCGAACGCATCGCGCTGGACCGCTCCACCGCCGCCGACGTCATCGCCCGGCTGGTCCGCCGCGGACTCGTCGAACGAGCCAGGGACAGCGCCGACGGCAGGCGCAACGTGCTGCGGCTGACCGAATCCGGGCGCACCGCGCACACCGGTCTGGTGCGGCGCACCGAGCGGATGATCGAAATCCTGCTGACGCCGCTGGACGGCGCGGAACGCGAACAGCTGCTCGGCCTGCTCGGACGGGTCGCGCGAGCCGGGGAGCGGATTCGCGACCCCCGGTCCGAGGTCGCCTCAGAAACCTGAGTCCGCGGGCGTTTCGGTGCCGTGCAACCAGGTCTCGAACAAGCCCTCCAGCGGCCGCGCCGCGCACTGCTCGGCCAGCGCGGTGAACTCGGCGGTGGACACCGTGGCATGCCGGTGCTCGGCCACCCAGCGCCGCAGCAGGCCGAAGAACGCGTCGTCGCCGAGTTCGCCGCGCAACGCGTGCAACACCAACGCCCCGCGCTTGTACACGCCCTCGTCGAACATCCGCGCCACCCCCGGATCGGCGACCCGCAGACCGGGCTCGGCGGCGCGCATCCGCGCGTGCCACTCGCGGGCGTGCTCGGCCGCGGTGCCCTCGCCGACGGCCTCCGACCACAACCACTCCGCGTAGGTCGCGAACCCCTCGTTGAGCCAGATGTCGCGCCAGTCGCCGAGGGTCAGACTGTTGCCGAACCACTGGTGGGCCAGCTCGTGCACCACCAGCCGCTCGTGGGTGCGGTGCCCGTCGAGCAGGTTGCGGCCGAACACCGACAGGCCTTGGGCCTCGATCGGCTCCTCCAGGTCATCGTCGGTGATCACGACGACGTACTCCGCGAACGGGTACGGGCCGAACAGCTCGCCGAGCACCCGCATGATCTCGCCGTGGCGTCCGAACGTCTCCCGGAACACCGGCAGCAGGTGCGCGGGCACCGCCGCCCGCTGCGGCACCGGACCGGCCGCGAGCTCGACCTCCTCGTAGCGCCCGGTGTGCACGCCCATCAGGTACGTCGGCGTGGGCTCGGCCCGCTCGTAGACCCACCGGGTGGAGCCCGCGCCGCTGGTGCGCCGCGACAGCAGATCACCCGTGACCAGCACGGTGAACCCCGCGTCCGCGGTCACCGACACCCGGTAGGCCGCCTTGTCCGACGGGTGGTCGTTGCAGGGGAACCAGGACGGGGCGCCGATCGGCTGGCTCGCCACCAGAGAGCCCTCGGTCAGCTCGTCCCAGCCGATGTCGCCCCACTGCCCGCGCACCGGGCGCGGATTGCCCGCGTACCGGACCCGCACCTCGAACCGGGCGCCGTCGGCGATCGCCCGCCGGGGCCGGACGCGCAGCTTGCCCGCGCGGTGGCCGAACTTCGCGGGCTCGCCGTCGACGAGCACCCGGCGCACCCGCAGGTCCGCGAAGTCCAGGCTCAGCGCCGACAACGCCTGGGTCGCCACCGCCGAGACCGTCACGTCCCCGGACAGCCGGTTCGGGCCGACGCGGTAGTCCAGGTCCAGGTCGTAGTGCTCGACGCGGTAGCCGCCGTTGCCGTGCGCGGGCAGGTACGAGTCGGTGGAGCGGTCCGCTCCCGCAGCGGCCGTCATGAGCGCCGCTTCCCGCCACGCCAGGCGGAGATCGGGTTGCCGCGCCAGCGGGAGTCCGCGGGCACCGCGTCCCCGCGGGTGATCAGCGAGCCGGGGCCGACCGTCGTGCGCGCGCCGATGCTCGCGCCGGGCAGCACGATCCCGTGCGGGCCGAGCGTCGCACCCTCGTCCAGCACCACCTCGTCCATGCTCATGATCCGATCATGGAACAGGTGGGTCTGCACCACGCAACCCCGGTTCACCGTCGCCCCGGCGCCGAGGCGCACCAGGTCCGACTCCGGCAGCCAGTAGGTCTCGACCCACGCGCCGCGGCCGATGCGCGCGCCCATCGTGCGCAGCCACGTCGTCAGCAGCGGCGTGCCCGTCGCGGCACCCGCCAGCCACGGCACCGCCAGCACCTCGACGAAGGTGTCGGCCAGTTCGCCGCGCCACACGAAGGAACTCCACAGCGGCTGCTGGCGCACCCGGAACCGGCCCACCAGCACCCACTTCGCCAGCGTCGTCACCGCGCACGCCAGCACGCCCGCCGCCAGCAGCACGATCCCGGACAGCGCCGCCGCGACCCACGGCCCGGCCGCGGCCCACAGCCACGCGAGCGCGCCGAGCGCGAGCACCGCCAGCGCCGCCGAGGCCATCACCGGCACGATCCGGCACAGCTCCACCAGCGCCCGCGCGAACACCAGCCGCAGCGGCGGGTCGAAGGTGCGCTCCGCGTCCGAACGCACCTTCGCGCGCCGCAGCGGCATCGGCGGCATGCCCAGGTACGACGAGCCCTTCTTCGCCTTGCGCGGCGTGGACGAGAGCACCCCGACCAGGCCGCGCTTGGGCACCGAACGGCCCGGCGCGGTCATCCCGGAGTTGCCGAGGAACGCCTCCTTGCCGATGCGGGCCGGGGCCACGTGCAACCAGCCGTTGCCCAGCTCGTAGGTCGCCACCATGGTGTCGTCGGCGAGGAACGCCCCGTCGGCGACCTTCGTCATCTTCGGCAGCGCCAGCACCGTGGAGATCTCCGCGCCCCGGCCGACCTTCGCGCCCAGCAGCCGCAACCACATCGGCGTGAACACGCTGGCGTACAGCGGGAACAGCGCGGTGCGGGCCATGCCCATCAGGCGTTCCGTCGTCCACACCTGCCAGGCGATGCGCCCGTGCACCGGGTGGTGGCCTTCGCGCAGACCGATTCCCAGCGCCCGCACCGCGATCAGCACCAGCAGCGCGTAGGCGCCGAAGTACGCGGCCGTCGCCGCGGGAACCGCCGCGAGCGCCGCTCCCAGCGCGGCTCGCGGCGTCGGCGTGCCCGCCAGCGCGGCGGCGACGATCAGCAGCGCGGGCACCGCCGCCACCACCGGTACCGCCGCGAACAGCGCCGAGGTGACGCCGTACACCGCGCTCCACGTGCGGGAGCGCGGCGGGCGGTGCGCGGGCCACTCCGCCGGGCCGCTCGCGGAACGCGCCGCGGGCGAGCCCGCCCAGCGCTGGTGCGCCGGGATCACGCCGTGGACGGTGGAGCCCGCCGCGGCCTCCGCGCCCTTGCCCACCCGCGAGTCCGGCAGCAGCATGCTCCGCGCGCCCACCCGGGCGCCCGCCCCGATCCGGATTCGTCCGATGTGGACGGTTTCGCCGTCCACCCAGTGCCCGGACAGGTCCACTTCGGGCTCGATCGCCGCGCCACGACCCACCTTGAGCAGCCCCGTCACCGGCGGCGGCGAATGCAGGTCGACGTCCTCGCCGATCTTCGCGCCCAGCGCCTTCGCGTAGTGCGTCGTCCAGAACGCCCCGGAGACCGAGCTCGCGCCGCACCGCTGGTCCCACTGCTGGGCCGCCCACAACCGCAGGTGCACGCCCCCGCCCCGGGGGTAGCGGCCCGGCCGGACCCGGTGCAGCAGCATCCTGATGCCGCCCGCGGCGAGCGCGATCCGCCCCAGCGGGCTGAACAGCACCACCCACGCCGCGACCAGCGCCCACCAGGACGTCGACGGAGCCCACGCGAGGCCCGTCGCCGACAGGACGGTGCCGATCGCCGCCAGCACCGCCGTCCACCGCAGCCCGGTGAGCGTGCACAGCGGGACCATCAGCAGCAGCTGGCACCAGCCCGTCCGCCGCGGGACCGGGGCGACGTCGGCGCGGGCGGTGGTCACCGCGTCCAACTCGTCCAGCTCCGCGGCGAGCTCACCGAGCCGCGGGTGCTGGTAGAGGTCGGCGACCGAGACCTGCGGGTGCCGGGTGCGCAACCGCGTCACCAGCTGCGCCGCGGCGAGGCTGCCGCCGCCGAGCCGGAAGAAGTCGGCGTCCGGCCCGTCCGGGCGCATGCCGAGGATCTCCGCCCATTCCTCGACCAGCCACGACTCGGTCTCCGAGAGCCCGTCGACCGGCGGCTGCTCCCGCTGCGGCAGCGGCCAGGGAAGCGCCGCGCGGTCCACCTTCCCCGAGGTGCGCGTCGGCAACGCGTCCACCACCGCGGGCAGCGGGACCAGCGACGCGGGCAGCACCTCCCGCAACCTGCGCACGGCGTCGTCGGTGTCGAACTCCGCGGCGTCCTCGGCGACGAGGTAGCCGACGAGCAGCTCACCGCCCGCCTTCGTGCGGCGCACCGCCGCCGCCGCGCCCGACACGCCCGGCAGTGCCTGCAGCGCGGCGTCGACCTCACCGAGCTCGATGCGCCTGCCGCCGAGCTTGATCTGCTCGTCGGCGCGACCGACGAACACGAGTCCCTCCGGGTCGGCCCGCACCAGGTCCCCGCTGCGGTAGGCCCGCGGCCAGCCCAGCGACGGCGACGGCGCGAACTTCTCCGCGTCCTTGGCCGGATCGAGGTAGCGGGCCAACCCGGCACCGCCGATCACCAGCTCGCCCTGCGCGCCCGGCGCCACCGGCATCCCGCGCTCGTCGACCACCGCGAGCCGCCAGCCCGCCAGCGGCAGCCCGATCCGCACCGGACCCCGCCCGTCCAGCCGTGCCGCGCAGGCCACCACCGTCGCCTCGGTCGGGCCGTAGGTGTTCCACACCTCGCGACCGTCGCCGACGAGCCGCTCCGCCAGCTCCGGAGGGCAGGCCTCGCCGCCGAAGATGAGCAGCCGCACCCCGGCCAGCGCCTCCGCCGGCCACAGCGCGGCCAGCGTCGGCACCGTGGAGACCACGCTGATCGACCGTCGCACCAGCCACGGCCCCAGGTCCGCGCCCGCCCGCACCAGGGAACGCGGCGCGGGCACCAGGCAGGCGCCGTGCCGCCAGGCCAGCCACATCTCCTCGCACGACGCGTCGAACGCGACCGACAGGCCCGCGAGCACCCGGTCGCCGGGCCCGATCGGCGCGTCCGGCAGGAACAGCCGCGCCTCGGCGTCCACGAACGCCGCGGCCGAGCGGTGCCGCACCGCCACGCCCTTCGGGGTGCCGGTGGATCCGGAGGTGAAGATGATCCACGCGTCGTCGTCCGGCTCCGGTGCACCGGTCCGGCCCGTCGGGGCACCGCGCTCGACCGGTTCGCCGCCGGTGAGCACCGCGCACACCTCGGCCTCGCCGAACACCAGCTCCGCGCGCTCCGGCGGATCGTCGGCGTCGACGGGCACGTAGGCCGCGCCCGCCGCCAGCACCGCGAGGATGCCCAGGTACAGCTCGGACGTGCCGGACTCGACCCTGATCCCGACCCGGTCGCCGCGGCCGATGCCCGCCGTGGTGAACCGCCGCGCATCGGACTCGACGCGATCGGCCAGCTCCCGGTAGGTGAACGTCTCGACGCCGGTGTCCAGGGCGGGCGCGTCCGGGTGCACACGAACGGTGGCCGCGAGCACGTCCAGCAGGGTGCGCTCCGGGGCGGCCGGGCCCGCGTCGAACAGCGCGGTCGCGGGCGGCTCCGGCACGGCCAGCGCGGTGCGCGCGAGCGCGGCGGCGGCCGCGGTCGAACCGGGCGAGTGCGGTTGTGCCAGCAGGTCGAAGACGGGGAAGGCGGAGCCGGGCGACTCGGTGCCGCCCCGGTTCATCGACAGCGTCACCGGACGGCCCTTCCGCCGGGAACACCGGAATCCGGAAGTCGATCACCGCTGACGCTCATGCCGCACCTTTTCCAGTCGATGCCCGCGGATCCGACCCATCCGCGAGAGACAGAACGATCACATTACCCCTGGTGAACGGGATGGCCGGCATTCGACCGGGGATTCGTGTCCGGCCTCACCGAGCCTCCAACGGGCTCCGGTCAAGACCTCACGCCCGGTCCTACCCGTGCAGGTGACCACGAGCCCGGGACTTCACCCGATGCGCGGGGACTCGGCCGAACGCCGACCACGCACCGCCCGAAGTCCTCGGCGGAAACCGCCCGGCTCGACGACGCGCCCGCACGTTAAGGCGAACCTCCGAACCGGTTCAGCACCCAGCGTCCCCGCCACCGCGCGCGAATCGTTCCCGCACTCGGCGGCGCACCCGGACCGATCTCACCATGGAGCGGATCAACGCAGGTGGGGAGGTGTGATGGGACGTCGCGACCAGCTCGGCACGGGCACCGTTGCGCGCCCGGTGCTGGACGACGCGCTCGACACGGCCGCCCGGAACCGGGTGTGCCTGGTGATCGCGGCGGCCGGATGGGGCAAGACGACGGCCGTCAAGGAATGGGCCGCCACGGGCGTCACCACCGCCTGGTGGTCGCCCGAGAGCTCCGGTGACGACGCCGGACGGCTGCTCACCCACCTCGTCGACGCCGCTCTCCCGCACCTGCCCGGCCCCGCCCCGGCCACCGAGCGCGGGGCGATCTGCGACTGGCTGCGCGACCTGCCCGCGGATCTGCACCTGGTGATCGACGATCTGCACGAGGCCGGTGAGCACGCGGTCTCGCTCATCGCCGACCTGTGCCGCACCGCGCCGCCCCGCCTGCGGCTGGTGCTGCTGTCGCGCCACGAACCTCCGTTCTCCCTGGAACGGCTGCGGGGGCAGGGCAAGGTCGGCGAGATCGACGCCGGACTGCTCGCCTTCGACACCGACGAGATCGCCGAACTGCTCGACGGCGCCCTCGGAGACGGCGACGTCGCGCTCGCCCACGAGCTCAGCGAACGCACCGGTGGCTGGCCCGCCGCGGTCTGCCGCGCCATCGAATCGCTGCGGACCGTGCCCGAACCCCGCCGCTCCGGGATGCCGACCGCCGACCGGTTCCACCCGTACCTCGCCGAGGAAGTCCTCGACCGCGAGCCGGAGCGCGCGCGGCACGCGCTGCACCGGCTGGCCGTGCTCGGCGACGTCACCTCCGAAGAACCCGGCGGCGTGTTCACCGACCTCGCCCGGCGCGGCCTGCTGCGGCCCTCCGGAACCGGGCGGTGGGCGCTGGTGCCCCCGCTGGCCGAGTTCCTCGCGGAACCGCGCACGGTGACCCCCGAGATCCGCACTTCGCTGCACCGCCAGGCCGCCGAGGAGGACCACCGGGCCGGTCGGCACGAGCGCGCGCTGCGCCACCTCGTCGCCGCGCGCGACACCGAGCGCTGCGCCGCGCTGCTCACCGACGTCGGCGGCAGGCTGCTCGACGACGGGCACGTGGACGTGGTCCTCGACGCCGCGGCGTTGCTCGGCGACTCGGCAGGAGAGGCGATCGCGCTCCTCGTCGGCCAGGCGCACCGGCTGCGGGGCCGCTGGCCGGAGGCCGCCGCGAGCTGGCGGCGGGCGGGCTCACCGGCCGATCCCGCGCTGGCGTGGCGGATCGCCGCCGCCGCGCTGGCCAGGGCCGAACCCGCCGAAGCGCTCGACGCCTGCTCCGCCGCGCACGGCACCGGAACCACGTCCGACGAGGCCCGGCTGTCCGCGATCGCCGCGCTGGCCCACCGCCTCACCGGCGACGTCGCACGCGGCCGGGAGGCCGCCACCCGGGCCGAGGAGATCGCCGCACGCTGCACACCCGGATCAGCGGCGTCCACCGCCGCCCGCATCGCCCGCGCCGTGCTCGCCGCCGCCCGCGGCGACCAGCGCGAGGCGCGCACCGCCTGGTTCGACGCCGCGGAGAACGCCCCGGCGGTACCGCTCGGCAGGCTGCACGCGCTGCGCGCGCTGCACTGCACCGAAGCGGGCGAACCCGCCCCGGCCCTGGCGCACGCCGACGCGGCGCTGCGGATCGCGGAGAAGCACGGGGACCCGCTGCTGCGGGCGCACGCGCTGACCCAGCGCGGCACCGCCCTCGCCCGGCTCGGCCGGTTCGACGAGGCGACCGTCGCGATCGACGCCGCCTGCGACGGATTCGGCCGGTTCGGCACCGGCTACCTCGCCTGGCCGCTGTGCGTGCGCGGCGACGTGCACCGCCAGCGCGGCAGGCTCGAACGGGCCCGCTCCGCCTACGAGGAGGCGCTGGCACTGGCGGAACCCGCGCGGGACGTGCTCGGCACGAGCGCCGCGCTGATCGGGCTCGCCCGGATCCGCGCGGTCGACGACCCGGAGCAGGCGCGCGCGCTGGCCCAGCGCGCGGTCGACCTCGGCGAGCACCTGCACGAGGTGCGCGCCCTGCTCACCCGCGGCTGGATCGCGTGGGAGGCCGGGGACCTCGAACCGGCGATCGCCGACGCCGCGCTCGCCGCCGAACAGGCCCGCTCCCGCGGCGACGAACCCGGCTTGGCGGAAGCGCTGGCGCTCACCGCCGTCACCTCCCCCGACCCGCTGGAGCACGGACCGGCGCTGGACGAGGCCGTGCAGATCTGGCGCGAAGGCGGTTTCGCCGTCGAAGAGGCGCAGGCCGTGCTGCTGCGCCACCGGCTGGGCCCCGTGCGCGACGGTGCCGGAGCGGTCGCGGACCTCGCCGAACGCACCCTGCGCGAGCACGGCGCGACACCCGACTCCCGGACGGCCGCCGGCCCGCTCGCCGCGGTGGCGCGACTGGCCCCGCCGGTGGCGCTGCGCGCGCTGGGCGTGTTCCGGATCGAACACGCCGGGCTGCCGGTGCCGCGCGCGGCGTGGCAGTCCCGCAAAGCCCGCGAGCTGCTGAAGATCCTCGTCGCGAAGCGGCGCCCGCTGCGCCGCGAAGAGCTGATGGAACTGCTGTGGCCCGAAGTGGACCCGGTGCGGGCGGGCAACCGGCTCTCGGTGCTGCTCTCGACCGTGCGCGACGTGCTCTCAGGGCCCGGGCCGATGACCGGTTCGGTCCTGCTGACCAGCGAGACCGGCACCGTCGGCCTCGATCCGCGCTACGTCCGCGTGGACGTCGAAGCGTTCCTCGCCCAGGCCGACCGGGCGTTGCAGGCGCATCGCGACGAGCTGCCCTCGGCGACCGCGCAGCTGCTGGACGCGGAGGCCGCCTACACCGGCGACTTCCTGGAGGACGATCCGTACCAGGCCTGGGCGGACGCGCTGGCCGACGAGCTGCGCACCACGCACGTCGCCGTGCTGCGGGCGCTGACCCGGCGGCTGCGCGCCGAAGGCGACACCGACCGGGTCGCCCGGTTCGCCCTGCGGCTGTTGCGCGACGACTGCTACGACGAAGAAGCGCACCTCGACCTGGTGAGCACGTTGCTGCGCGCGGAGCGCTTCGGCGAGGCCCGCCGCCGCTACGAGCTCTACAGCAAGCGGATGCGCGAGATCTCCGTCGATCCGCGCCCGTTCCCCGGCATCCCCGGAAATCGGCGCCGCACTGACACCTCCGAGTGACGATCCTGCCCGTTACGGGTGACGCAGGCCCACCCTTAAGCAAACCCTAAACCGCCCTGAACAGCGGTTTTCTACTGTCGCGGAGTGCATTCCGCTTGCCCGAGGCGCGCATGAGCGCACCCGCCCCGATCCGGCCCGCCACCTTGGCCGTGGCCAGGTCGAACTTCGGCTTCTCCCCCGACGGCCGGGAGATCGCCTGCGTCCGCACCAGCGCCGAGGCGTCCACCTTGGAGCTGTGGTCCTTCGCGGCTCGCGGCGCCCGGCCGCACGTGCTGCGCAGCCGTCGCTTCGGCCAGATCCCCGGCAAGATCCGCCCCTCCGGGCCTGAACTGATCCACCACAGCAAGGCCGTCGATCCCTACGCGCAGGTGCTGCCGCTAGGCGACGGGCGGGTGCTGCTGCTGACCGAGCGCGGCGACCTCGCCGAGCTGGAACTGATCGCCCCGCCGGTGCCGCGCACCCACATCCTGGGCCAAGTGCGCGCGGCGGACGGCTACTTGCTGCCGAGCCCGTCGGCGGCGCAGCTGGGCTTCCTGGTCGCCCGCGAAGACCCGGAACAGACGGCCGTCTGGCGACTCACCGACGGCCCGCCCGGTGTCGAGCCACTCGTGCGGCTGCCAGGAGCCGCCTCTGGGGGTGTGTGGCTCGACACCGACGCGGATCTGCTCGCGCTGAACCTGTCGCGGCCCGGGCACGCGGTCGAAGGGGTGCTCGCCGACCTGCGGCGCGGATCGTGGCAGCCGCTGTTCTCGCTGTCGCCCGGCAGCGACGACCGGATCCTGCTGCACCACCAGCGCTCCAAGCTGCTGCTGGTGCGCTCCACCTCCACCGGCGCGGACCGGGTCGGGTGGGTGCTGCTGGACGGGGCGGGCAGCGTGCGGTTCCCGGACCGGCTGTGCCCGACGCACATCCCGCTGACCGTGGACGACGGCGGCCAGCGGGTGCTGCTGCGGCGGGAATCGGGCGCGTTGTCGGCGCTGGACCTCTACTCCCCGCGCGATGACAAGCTCACCGCGCTCACCCTGCCGCCCGGCCGCACCGGAGATCAGGCGCACTTGAACGGACGCACGGTGCGGGTGCCGTTCTCCTCGCCCGCCCGGCCGTCGACGCTGGTGACGGTCTCGCCGAGCGGATCCTGCTCCGCGATCCCGGAGGAACCGGGCCCGGAGCAGCCGCCGTGGGCGTCGGCGGACCTGCTGCGGCTCGGCGGCGGCATCGAGGCCATCGTCTACGGCGGCGCGAAGTGGCGTTCCTGCGAGCACGTGGTGCTCGCGCTGCACCACACCGAAGGTGCGCTGTGGCGCTGGGAGTTCCACCCGCTGTTCCAGGACCTGGCGGCGGTGGGCGTGGCCGTCATCGCGCCGAACCACCGCGCCGAGGACGGCAAGTGGGGCGGGCCGGACCTGGCCGGGGTGATCTCGCTCGGGCACCACCTGCGTTCGCAGCGGCCCGGACTGCCCGGTCCGATCCTGCTCGGCGGCGGCCACGGCGGCCGGCTCGCGCTGCAGGCCGCGGGCAGCACGCCGGGGCTGTGGTCGGCGTGCGTCGCGCTGGCGCCGCTGCTCACCGACGACGACGAACTGGCGCGGGGCATGGAGGCGAACACCGCGCCGGTGCTGCTGGTGCACGGCACCGGCGACGAGACGGTGCCGGTCGGCCGGGCGCGGACGTTGCGCCGGCGGCTCGCCGGGCCGTCCGTCGCGGGCCCCGCCTTCCGGTACTTCGAGGTCGACGCCGGGCACGACGCCGTGGCCGCGGTGGACCGGGGAACGCTGCGGGAGAAGGTCGTCGCGTTCTGCCGCAGCGGACTGGCACCCTCACCCGGAGTGCGCTGATCGTCGTCGGGCACACTGATCCGCGATGAGCTCAACGGTTCTGGTCCTCGGCGGCCGCAGCGAGATCGGTGTCGAACTGGCCGCCCGCCTGGTCGGCGACGGCGCCCGCACGGTGGTCCTGGCCGCCCGGCGCAGCAACGACCTCGACCAGCAGGAAGCACTGCTGCGCGAAGCCGGAGCCGCCGAGGTCGAGCGGGTGGAGTTCGACGCCGACGACCTCGGCACGCACCGGACGCTGCTCGACGACCTCACCGCCCGGCACGGGACGTTGGACGACGTGATCGTCTCCTTCGGCATCCTCGGTGATCAGGAACGCGCCGAGCACGACGCCGAGCACGCGGTGTCGATCGTGCACACCGACTACGTCGCGCACGTCTCGGTGCTCACGCACCTCGCGACCGTGCTGCGCGCGCAAGGCGCCGGGCGGCTGGTGGTGTTCTCCTCGGTGGCCGGGGTGCGGGTGCGGCGGGCGAACTACGTCTACGGGTCGGCGAAGGCCGGGCTCGACGGGTTCGCGGCGGGGCTCGCGGACGCGCTCGCCGGCAGCGGGGTGAGCCTGCTGGTGGTGCGGCCGGGCTTCGTCGTCGGACGGATGACCGAGGGCATGTCCCCCGCCCCGTTCTCCAGCACCCCCGGTCAGGTCGCCGATGCCGCGGTGCGGGCGCTGCGCCGGGGCCGCGTCGAGGTGTGGGTGCCGTTCGCGCTGCGGGTGCTGTTCGGGGTGCTGCGGTACGTGCCGCGCCCGATCTGGCGCCGGATGCCGCGCTAGGAATCGGGCACCGGGGGCGAAAACGCGCCACTGGACGGATACCGCCGTTCTCGCCACACTGGGAGCTCAGGTTTCGGGGCCTGAGGTCGCAGGGCGTCCAACCTCCGAGGGCGGTCGCCCTCCGGGGAGTTCGACCCGGCTCGGGCCCGCCCCCTACCGGCGTCCAGGTGTTGGAGTGAAGGTGCCCTCATGACGACCGATCGCAACGTTCTCGGTGGCGAACTGGAGCCTTGCGGCACCGAACCGCTCACCGGTTTCTACCGCGACGGCTGCTGCTCGACCGGACCGGAGGACGTCGGCGAGCACACGGTGTGCGCCGTGGTCTCCACCGAATTCCTCGTGCAGCAACAGGAGACGGGCAACGATCTGGTGACGCCCCGCCCGGAGTACGGCTTCGCGGGCCTGCAGCCCGGTGATCGCTGGTGCGTGTGCGCTTCTCGCTGGCTGGAGGCCTATTCGGCGGGGGCGGCTCCGCCGGTGCTGCTGGCCGCCACCCACGCGAAGGCGATCGAGGTGGTCCCGCTGAGCGCACTGCAGGAGCACGCCGTGGACGTGCCCGCAGATCCGAGCACGCTGACCTGATCGCCTGTCTTCGATCTCGGCTTGAGCAGCGGGCCGGGTAGCGCAACCTCAGCGACTTCCTCGCTGCGGGATCGATTTCTCACGTAGCTCCGCCCGGGTACCGGCGAGGTCCGCGCGTACGCGTGCGATGATCCGGATCTCGCCGCCCACCCTCGTTGGGCCGGTCGCCCGACGCCGACACCGCCGGGTGAGGGAAACCCCTGCGAACATCGCCGGTGGCAGCGGAACGCGTTCCGCTCCTGTCGCCGGTCGATCAGACTGGGGCCGGTACGGCCGCGCCTTCGCGCGGGCACCGAAGCCCGCACCGGAGGGGCGGACTGCGCGCGGAACGAGAGCGGTTGATGTCAGCACCGGACTCCAGCACGACCGGGTCCCCCGGCTCGCCGAGCCTGTACGTCCAGGCCCAGGCGGGCAAAGCGGTGATCCGCAAGGTCGACGATCAGGACGAACGCGAACAGCGGTTCTTCGACACGGTCGCGCAACCGCCCGGTTCCGGTGTGGTGCTGGCCTCGGCGGCCGCGGTCACCGATCCGTCCTTCCTCGGTTCGCTGCACGAGGCCTTCCGCGGTGTGCTCGGCGGCGTGAACCGCGGGCCGCAGCCGCCGCAGGTGTGGGTCGCGGTGTCCGGTCTGCACCAGGCGGGTCCGCAGGGGTGGTCGCCCGCGCAGCGGCTGGCCGATGAGTTCCGCGTGGACGTGCTCGCTCCGGACGGGCCGCTGGCGCTGGTTCCGGGCGGGGCGATCTTCGCCGGTACCGGTGAGCACGCATGGCGGTTGTTCCGCACCGGCACCGTCGCGCAGCCCTTCGCGCTGCGGCTGCCGACGCCGCGCTGGGAGTCGGCGTTGCCGCGCGCGGCCAATTCGGTCTCCGGCCTGCTGGCCGAGCCGGTGCCCGCGGGCCTGCTGCTGCGGCCCGCGGAGAGCCCGCGCGCGCCCGACGCTGGCGTCGTCGTCCCGCAGTCCGGCCAGCGTCCTCGGGTGCTGCTGGCGCCGTCGGTCACTCCCGCGCAGGTCGCCGCCGCGGTCGGGCCGCTGCCGCCCGCGGTGCGCGGCAGCATGGAACTGATCCCGACCTCGGCGGACACCGCCGCGGCGGAGTGGATGCAGCAGCTGGCCCGGCTGCTCGGGCACGACGTGTTCGCCGCGACGGGCACGGTGCGCCGCGGCGAGGACGGGGTCGAACGCGCCGTCGCCCGCGCGGCCGACGGTGCGCAGTGGCAGCCGTTCCCGCTGCTGCTGCGGTATTCGGCCAGCGGTGCGCAGGTCGTCTCGGCCGCCGCCGCGCCGCGCGGCTGGGTGCCCGCAGGTCCGGCGCTGTACCGGTGGGGCGGCATGGCGCAGGCCAGTCCCGGACGGCCGGTGCCGGGTGAGCTGCAGGCGAAGGTGGTGCCTTCCGGCCTGGCCCTGGTCGAGGGGATGCAGGCCGGTGCGCCCGACCCCGCTGATCGGCTGGCCTTCGAACCCGACCGCATGACCCTGACGCTGGGCCGCCCGCACGTCGGACTGCCGCAGCAGGTTCCGCAGGTGCTGCACGCGCTGCTGGGCGGGTTGAGCCCGCAGCAGCGGGGCAGGTTGCGGCTGCTGGTGCTGGGTCTGACCGACGAGCCGCTGCGTGCCCAGCTGCGGACGGCCGCGGGCGAGCTCGCGCAGCGGCTGGAGTTCCCGACGCTGTCCGCCGCCGGTGGCGCCGTCGCCGCCGCGCCGCCCGGGGCCGCGCCCGCCGAGAACGCTCCGCAGCAGCCACCCTCCGACGGCGGCACGACGACGCCCGACGCGAGCACCCCGGCAGCGGACGCGGCGGCACCGGAACCGATCACCGCTCCCCCGCTCCCCGCGACGCGCCCGCGCACCGAGTCGCAAGGCCCGGCGCCGAACCTGCTCCGGCCCCGCCCGGTCGATCAGGAGACGGTGCGCGCGCCGGTGCTCGCCCCGCCGGACCGGCCCGCACCGGACGCTCCGGAGCAGCCGGCCAACGCCACGACCATGCGGATGCCGGTGGTGCCGAGCACCTCCCCGCAGGACGAGGGCAGCGCGCCTCCGGAGCCCGCCGCGACGCAGGACACCGTCATGCTGCGCATCGACGGAGACCAGGTCCGCGACGTGACGCCCGAGGCATCGGCCGAGCAGCCGCCCGCGCCGGTGCTGCGACTCGTCCCGGCGCCGCTGCCGGACGACCCGCTGCCCGCCGACCACCAGAGCACCGCGGAGGAACGCACCCGCTTCTCCCAGTGGGCGGGCGAGGCGTTCGACGATTCGCTGCCGTCCGTGAACACCGCGCTCGCGACCTTCCCGGCATTGCGCGAATCGGCGGGCGAGCCGGACTCCAAGGCGGACTTCGTGGCCGTGCACCTCTACATCGGGGGCGGGCCGTCGGGCGGGAACGCGATCAACCGGGCGTTGCGCGGTCCGGACGCCGCGGCGGTCCGGGACTACGCGGCCTGCCTGACCTCCGGGTTGCGCAGGTTGCCGGTGCACCGCGGCGCCTCGTTCCGCACCGCTCGGGTGCGCGACGGGCACTCTCCGCTGCCGGGCTACGAACCGGGCACGTTGCTCGACGAGCCCGCGTTCCTGAGCGGGACCTCCGCGAGCGACGTGACCGTGGAGGATCCGCACGTGGACGTGGTGATCTGGTCGCTGTCGGCGCGCCGCGTCGCCGCGATCGGCCAGGGCGCGCCGGACGAGGTGGTGTTCAGCGCGGCGACCCGGTTCAAGGTGCTCGCGGTGGATCGCCAGGACACCGAGCAGGACGGGAGCGGATCGGCCGCGCCGCCCGCGGTGCTGCTGCGCGAGCTGCGTCCCGGCGAGGCCCCGGCTCCCGGTGAGCTCACCGAGGCCGACGAGGCGGTGCTACCGAGGTTGCGCCGCGCGCTGCA
Source organism: Saccharopolyspora sp. NPDC002578 (assembly GCF_053592695.1). Taxonomy (NCBI): domain Bacteria; kingdom Bacillati; phylum Actinomycetota; class Actinomycetes; order Pseudonocardiales; family Pseudonocardiaceae; genus Saccharopolyspora; species Saccharopolyspora sp. NPDC002578. The sequence goes on from NZ_JBSFWJ010000002.1 coordinate 71,298, forward strand.
CCGCAGGCACGCGAATCCGCTGCGGGTGCTCACCGACGCCGACCACGTCGAGCGGTTCGGCGAACCGGTCGGCCTCGTACTGGGCGAGGTGCGCGGCGCCCCCGCGGCCTCCCGCGCGCCCACCGGCGCGGGCGCGGATCCGGTTGCGCCGCAACCGGTTTCGGCGGCCGCGCACTGACATCGATCGATGAGGCAGAACAGGACCATGCGAGCAAGCCGACCCGTCCTCGCCGCGCTGGGGGTGGCAGGGATGCTGCTGACCGCGGCCGCGCCCGCCGCCGCCGTGCCCGGCCCGCAGCTCCCCCGCACCCAGGCCACCGGCACCGACTGCCGCCCGCCGCCGGTGCGGACCGAGGTGGCGCGGCCGTGGGCGCAGCAGCTGATCGCGCCCGAACGCGCGTGGGAGCTGACCCGCGGGCAGGGCGTGCTCGTCGGCGTCATCGACTCCGGGGTGGACGCGTCGATCCCGCAGCTGGCCGGCGGCGTCCTCGTCGGGCACGACGTCTACTCCTCCGGCGGTGGGCCCGCGAACACCGACTGCCTCGGGCACGGCACGTTCGTGGCCGGGATCATCGCGGCGCGCCAGCAGCCCGGCGTCGGGTTCGCCGGGGTCGCCCCGGACGCGCAGGTGCTGCCGATCCGGGACACCCAGTCCACCGACGGCGGTTCCGCGCACACCATGGCCGAAGGCATCCGCACGGCGGTGAACTCGGGCGTGAAGGTCATCAACATCTCCGAGAGCACCTACTACGACGACCAGGAGCTGCGCGGCGCGATCGAATTCGCGCAGTCGCGGGACGTGCTGGTCGTGGCCGCGGTCGCCAACGGCGCCCAGGAGGGCAACCCGATCCCGTACCCGGCTTCGTACCCGGGCGTGCTGGCGGTCGGCGCGGTGGATTCCAGCGGCGCGCGGGCGAACTTCTCACAGACCGGTGACTTCGTCGCCCTCGTCGCCCCCGGCGTGGACGTGATGAGCCTCGGGCCGGGCGGCCCGGGGCATTGGCAGGACAGCGGCACGAGCTTCGCGACGCCGTTCGTCACCGGGACCGCGGCGCTGGTCCGCTCCTACCACCCGGAACTGACCGCGGAGCAGGTCAAGTACCGGTTGCAGGCGACGGCGACCCGGCCGGGCGTCACGGTCCCGGACCCGCAGATGGGCTGGGGCACGGTGAACCCGTACTCGGCGGTGACCGCGGTGCTGCCCGAGGAGGGCGGCGCCGCCGCGGGAGGCACTCCCGCCGGACGCGCGGCGCACCCGGACATCCCGGTGGACAACCCGGTGCCGATGCGGGTGGTGACGTTGAGCATCGCCGGGCTGGTGCTGGTGGTGATCGCCGCCGTGATCGGCACCCGGCTCGGCCCGGTCGGACATCAGCGGCGGTGGCGCAGGCGCCGGGTGGTGAAGGTGGTCGACGGACCGCAGGAGTCCGCGCCGGAGTGACCGTTCACCGGGTCGCAGGGCACGGCGCCGTTGGGCTCGCCGCGCCGGATCGGCACACTGTGCGGACGTAGCGGATCGAGGGAGGGATTCCGATGCGAGCCGACCAGCCGGCCTGCGACCCGCCGTGCACCGAGCGCGCGGCGCACGTCGAACGCGCCGACGCCGCGCGCAACCGCAGGCGGATCATGGACGCCGCGCAGGGCATGGTGCGCAGGCACGGCGTGGAGTCCTTGTCGATGGAGGACGTGGCCCAGTCCGCGGGGGTCGGCGTCGGCACCGTCTACCGGCGGTTCGGGGACCGCGCGGGGCTGGCCTACGCGCTGCTCGACGAGCGGGAGCGGGAGTTCCAGGAGGCGTTCCTCAGCGGGCCCGCGCCGTTAGGTCCGGGTGCGGCGCCCGCCGAGCGGATCCGGGCGTTCCTGGACGCGCTGCTCGACCGGGTCGACGAGCAGTCGGCGCTGCTGCTGGTCGCCGAGACCAACAGCGCGCATGCCCGCCACCTCAGCGGCGCTTACGGGGCGCATCGCGCGCACTTGGCGGAACTGCTGCGTTCGGCCCGGCCGGAGGGGGACGCGCAGGTGTGGGCCGACGCGTTGCTGGCGCCGTTCGCCTCGGTGCTGATCACCTACCAGCAGGAGGTCGCGGGCATGTCGCTGGAACGGATCCGCGCGGGGCTGGACGACCTGATCACCTCACTGCTGCGCTGAGCGGCGCGCTCGCCGCTCGTTCTTGCTCCACTGTGGATGGCATTGGCCCCGGCTCCTCGCCGGTCCGCGCCCGGATTCGCGCCGTCGGCCCGATTCCCCTGATCCGCGAGCGCATCCGCAGTGATCCACATCATCGGGCGAGCGGACCTCGGCCACTAGGAGGCCGTGCAGAACGATCTTTTGAACTTTGCCTTGTCAGCGGCGGAGCCGCTGAGCAGTGACCAGCCAGAGCAATCCGACCGCCGGCGGGTTCTCAGCGGCTTCCTCGCGAGGACAGCGATTTCGCCGTGTAGGGCTGCTACATCAGAAAACGATCCCGCAGCGAGGAAGCCGCTGAGGTTCCGCTGAGCAACCAGCTACGAAGGTCGTTCTGAAAGAACCACTAGGGTGGATGCCGATCTTCGGCGGATCGGGCTCTTACGCATGGCATCGACCACCGCTCGACCGCTACGGTCGTGTCCCCAGTGGAAAGGCTTCGATGATCAGCTCGGTTCGGCGGACGTTCGGCGGCCTCGTCTGGCCGGTCTACTTAGTGGTCTGCGCGCTGGTGGCCGTCGCCTACTTCGCCATCCCGGAGAACGACGCCACGAACCCGCTGCGGATCGTGCTCTACTGCGGCATCAGCGCCTCCGCGGTGCCCGCCCTGCTGTACGGACTGCGCGTTCACCGGCCGCGCTGGCGCCTGCCGTGGCTGCTGATCGCCAGCAGCCAAGCCGTGTACTTCCTCGCCGACACCAGCTTCTACACGGCGCACTACCTGCTGGGCATCACCACGTTCCCGTTCGTCGCCGACGTCCTCTACCTGGCGCACTACCCGCTGATCGTCACCGGGGTGCTGCTGCTGATCAGAGCGCGTTCGCCGCGGCGCGACCTGCTGAGCCTCATCGACGCGACGGTGCTGGGCGTGGCGGCGGCCCTGCTGTCCTGGCTGTACCTGATCAAGCCGTTGACCAGCGGGACCGAGTCCGGACTGACCACGGCGGCCTACGTGGCCTACCCGGTGCTGGACCTGGCGCTGCTGGCGGTGGGGTTGCGGCTGCTGCTCGACCCCGGTCCGCGCCCGCCGTCGTTCTTCCTGCTGGTGGGCAACCTGCTGGCGTTCCTCGGCGCCGATTCGATCTACGTGCTGCAGCGGATCGACGGCAGCTACTTCGCCGGGAACTTTCTGGACGCGCTGTGGCTCGCGGGCAACATCGCCCTCGGCACCGCCGGACTGCACCCGACGATGGCCGCGCTGACCCAGACGGGGCCGGGCCGGGAGCTGAACCTGAGCCCGCTGCGGGTGACGATGCTGGCCGCCGCCTCGCTCATCGCGCCCGGCATCCTGGTGCTGGAGAACGCCCGGGTCTCCGACGGCTACGTGAACGCGATCGCGGTGGCCTGCGCGGTGCTGTTCCTGCTCACCCTGGGCAGGCTGGTGGTGATGGTCTCCGAGCAGCGCAGGCTCGCGGTGACGGACTCGCTGACCGGGCTGCACACGCGGCGGTACTTCGAGATGGAACTGCCGAAGGCCCTGGCGCGCGCGAGCCGGGCCCGCACGCGGCTCGCGGTGTTCATCGTGGACGTCGACCACTTCAAGTCCATCAACGACCGCTACGGGCACCCGGTGGGCGACCGCGTGCTCGTGGAGATCTCGAACCGGCTGCGCGAGGTCGTGCGCGAAGGCGACGTGCTGGCCCGCTACGGCGGCGAGGAATTCGCGCTGCTGAGCACGGACGTGGCCGACGAGGACGTGCCGGCGATCGCCGAACGGCTCCGGCTGGCGGTCGCGCGGGAACCGGTCGTCGTCGAGCGCGCGGAGTGGATCGCGGTCACCACCTCGGTCGGGGCGGCGCGGGCGACCGGTCAGGAGGACGATCCGATGCAGATCGTGGCCGCCGCCGACCGCGCGCTGTACGCGGCGAAGGCCGAAGGCCGCGACCGGATCTCGGTGGGCGAGCGCCCGGTCGCCGTGACCGCGGTGGACCACACCGCGGCGCTCGGCTACCTGCACTCGGTCAGCGACCAGGTCGACCACTACTTGTCCTCGCACTCGCACGGTCGCGCCGTCGGGTCCTACGCGCGGGTCGTGTGCCGGGCGATGGGCGGCGACGCCGCGACCGTGCACAACACCGAACTCGCCGGGCGCCTGCACGACGTCGGCAAGATCGTCATCCCGGAGTCGGTGCTGAGCAAACCCGCCGCGCTCGACGAGGCGGAGTGGGCGTTGCTGCGCCAGCACCCCGATCACGGCTACCACCTGCTGCGGTCGGTGCCGGACCTGCACGAGATCGCCGAGATCGTGCGCCAGCACCACGAGCGCTGGGACGGCAAGGGCTACCCGTTGGGACTGGCCGCGGCTTCGATCCGGTTCGAGGCGCGGATCATCTCGGTCTGCGACGCGTGGGCGACGATGCTCGCCGACCGGCCCTACCGGCGCACCCTCACCGTCGACGAGGCGCTGCAGGAACTGCGCGACGGCCGCGGTACGCAGTTCGACCCGGCCGTCGTGGACGCCTTCCTGCGCCTGCACTCCGACGGCGAGATCCACCGGCTACCACCGCTGCTCCCGGCCAAGAGCTGACGAACCAGCCGCCGACCACCTGTCTTGACATCGACTTCCCAGGTGAGCGGCGCTGTCGGTCGTTGTCTTGTCAGCGGCGAAGCAGCTGAGCAGTGACCAGCCAGAGCACAACGACCACCCGCGGGTTCTCAACGGTTTCCTCACGAGGACAGCTTCTTCCCTCGTGGCGGAGCCACTCGGGAATAAGATCCCGCAGCGAGAAGAACGCTGAGGTTCCGCCACCCGACCCCTACGCAGGCCAAGATCAAAGATCGAGCCCCATCGCTACATCTCGTCAGGAAGCGTGTTCCAGAACATGAGCTCGTAGTCCTGGAACAGGCCCGCGTACTGGCGGGCGAGCGCCTCGGTGGTGGTACCCGCGTCGAGCCCCGCCTGCACCGCGGCCTCGGCCTGCTCGTCGGCGCCGGGCACGGGAGTGCCGAACAGGTCGAAGAACTCGCAGTCCGAATCGGACAGTCCGTACCGGGTGCGCAGCGCTCGGGCGACCTCGGCGCAATACGCGCCGAACGCGGCGAAGTTGGACACGATCGCCACCGCCGCGTCGCCGGGGTCGGCGTGCAGCGCCAGCCACGACATGTACGCCGGATACGCCTGGCACCCGGCCTTCGGGCGGTAGTCGGCGACGTCCTGCTCGCTCCAGCCCAGCGCGGCGGAGAGCTTCGGCAGCGCTTCGAGCGCGGCCCCCTCGCCCTGGGCGAGACCCGCGAAGAACTCGCGGGTGGGGCGGTCGGCGGCGCGCGCGGACAGGGTCAGGAAGCTGCGCCAGTCGCACGGCACGATGCGGGATTCCTCGGCGGCCAGCGCGCCCAGCACCGACCGGGGGGCGGTGCCCTCCTGCACGAGCGGCACCAGTCGATTCTCCCCTTCGCGGGGGGCGAGTTCGTGATGAATCGAGTCGAGCAGTGCGCGTGCGGAACCAGTCATGACCTAGATGGTCGCACGACCGGGCCCGGAACGGGCGTCGTGGCCGAGTTCGCCACAACGCCCGATTCCGGCTCACACCAACGGAAAACGGGATTTTTCCGGCGCCCGGAGCTGCTGGTGCCGGCGCCGTCGCGGGACCCTACCGGGCGCCTTCGGAGCCGAACCGCATCGCGAAGTCGTTGAGCGCCAGGCTCGCCACCGGCCGCCGTCCGCCCAGCCAGCCCAACGGACCGTCCGGCTCGAATCGCCACGACGAGGTGCACCAGACGACGCTGGACGATCCGCTGACCGGCGTCTGCTGGAACCCGTTGAGGTCCTGGGCGATGCGGTAGGCGAACGGCCAGGCCCCGGGCAGCGACGCGACGCGGCTGAACCCGGCGGAGGCGATGCCACCGGCCGCGAACGACGTCACCCGCGAGAAGCGGGACTCACCGGTGCTGGAGCGCAGCTGGAACTCGGCCTGCCGCTTGGGAATGCCCCACAGCTCCCGGCCGCCCTGCTCGGAATCGGCGCTGTCGACCCAGATGTGGCTGATGTGCACCCGCGGCGTCAACCGGTCGTGCACCAGCACCGCGGTGAGCAGCTCGTTGTACTCCATGACGCTGCCCTGGCCGTAGACCACCCAGGCGGTGCCGACGAACCCGGACCCGCCGACGAGGATCGGCGGCGTCTCCACCGGAGTGCCCGGCAGCTCCGCGTCGGGCAGCCGCCACAGCGACAGATGCAGGCTGCCGCGCAGCTCCCAGGGTTCGGGCGGATAGGGCATCGGTGCTCCTCTTCATGGGTGTCCTGGTCCGGTCCCCACCGGAACAGGCTGTCAGACCGGTGTCACCGGCAGCCGCAGCGCGCCGGGTGCCGCCTCGGGGACGACGGGGCCGACCGGCCGGCTCGGGGTGATCCGCTGGTAGGGCTCGCCGAGTTCGGGGCGGCGGTCCGGTTCGCCCTTGTTCGGCCACAGCGCCATCGCGCGCTCGGCCTGCGCGGTGATGGTCAGCGACGGGTTCACCCCGAGGTTCGCCGAGATCGTCGAACCGTCCACGACGTGCAGCCCGGGGTGGCCGTAGAGCCGGTGGTAGGCGTCGACCACGCCGTGCTCGGCGTCCGAACCGATCGCGCAGCCACCGATGAAGTGCCCCGTGATCGGCACGTTCGCCAGGTCCGCCCAGCTGCCCGCGGGCACCCCGTCGATCTTGTCCGCCAGCGAGCGCGCCGCCGCGTGCCCGGAGGGGATCCACGTCGGGTTCGGCTCCCCCGCGCCTTGCTCGCTGCTGAGCTTGCGGCCGAACAACCCGCGCTTGGTCCGCAGCGTCAGGGAGTTGTCCACCGCTTGCATGACCAGCAGCACGATCGTCTGCTGCGACCAGCGGCGCGGGTTGTGCAGCGTCGGCAGGTCCCGCCAGTTGCGCAACATGCGCCGCAGCCCCAGCAGCAACCGGTTCCGGCCCGGCTTCGGGTCGACCAGCGTCGCCTCCAGCAGTGCCAGCAGGTTGCTGCCCTTGCCGTAGCGCACCGGCTCGATGTGGGTCGTCGAATCCGGGTGGATGGAGGACGTGATGGTGACGCCCTCGCTGTAGTCCTGCTCGTCGCCGCGGGCGCGGGCGGCGAGGATCTGCTCGGAGTTGGTGCGGCTGAGCACCCCGAGCCGGGGCGAGATCCGCGGCAGTACCGACTCGTCGCGCATCTTGTGCAGCAACTTCTGGGTTCCCAGCGCGGAAGCGGAGAACACCACCTCGGCGGCGGTGAACGTGCGGCGCTGCTTGCGGATCCGCCGCCCGGTGCGCACGGTGTCGACGGCGTAGCCGCCGTCGGGCAGCGGGCGCACCGCGGTCACCGTGGTCATCGGGTGCACCGCCGCGCCCGCGCTCTCCGCCAGGTGAAGGTAGTTCTTCGCCACCGTGTTCTTCGCGTTGTGCCGGCAGCCGGTCATGCATTCACCGCAGTGCAGGCAGCCCTTGCGCTCCGGTCCGGCGCCGCCGAAGAACGGGTCGGGCACCGTCTCCCCCGGCTCGCCGAAGTACACGCCGACCTGGGCGCGGTGGTAGGTCCCGGCGATGCCCAGGTCTTCGGCGACCTCGCGCATCGCGCGGTCCGAGGGCGTGTCGCGCGGGTTCTCCGTCACGCCCAGCATCCGCTTGGCCTGGTCGTAGTACGGGGCGAGCTCGTCCTTCCAGTCGGTGATCCCGGCCCACTGCTGGTGGGCGTAGAACTCCGCGGGCGGCTCGTAGAGCGTGTTCGCGTAGACCAGCGATCCGCCGCCGACCCCCGCTCCGCTGAGGATCAGCACGTCCTTGAGCAGGCTGAACCGGAAGATCCCGTAGCAGCCCAGCGCCGGGATGTAGAGGTAGTCCCGCAGCCGCCACGACGTCTTCGGGAAGTCCGCGTCGGTGAACCGCTTGCCCGCTTCCAGCACTCCGACGCGGTAGCCCTTCTCCGTGAGCCGCAGCGCGGAGACTCCGCCGCCGAAACCGGAGCCGATGACGAGCACGTCGTAATCGTGGCCGGGCATGCACACCTCGCAGGGATCCGGGCCGGCGTCGGCCCGCTCGAATTGTCAGCTCTTGATGATCTTGCAGGACGAGTCGCGTGACCGTACCGGGAGCGGGAATCGCCGCGACGGCGGGTGATCACCGCGGCCGCGCCGCGTCGGGCGATCATGTCGTGGACGGCGCGAGCACCTGGTAGTCGGACAGGTCGGGGCAGCGGGTGCGGCGGCGGTACTCGGTCATCGAACCCGGCCAGTTCGTGCTGATCCGGCCGCTCTCGTCGCGGTACCAGCTCTGGCAGGAGGTGAACACGCTGTCGCGCAGCCGCTGCTGGATCTCGCGGTCGAAGCGCTCCGCCGCCTCCGGGCGCACCTCCAGCGCGGCGCCGGGACGCCGCGCGAGCCTGCGCACCAGGCGCACCACGTACTTGGCCTGGCTCTCCAGCATGTGCACGACGGAACCGGAACCGAGGTTGGTGTTCGGGCCGTACATCACGAACATGTTCGGGAACCGCGGCACCGCCATGCCCAGGTAGGCGCGGGCGCCCTGCTCCCACACCTCGTCGAGCCGGGTGCCGCCGACACCGCGCACCGCCATCGAGGACAGGAAGTTGCTCGCGTCGAACCCCGTTCCGAAGATCACCACGTCGGCCGGGTGCTCGGTGCCGTCCGCGGTGCGCAGGCCCTGCGGCGTGACCCGCTCGATGCGGCTGGTCTCCGCCCGCACGCCCGGCCGGTTGAACGCCGGGTAGTACTCGCTGGAGAACAGCACCCGCTTGCACCCGATCGGATGGTCCGGGGCGAGGTCGTCGCTCACCTGCTCGGCCCGCAGCTGGGTGGACCGGTGCCAGCCCGCGACGAGCGAGAACACCTTGCCGATGGGCTGCGCCGTCGTCAGGCCGCGACCGGCGGCCTCGAAGAAGCTCCACAGGCCGAACCGCGCCAGCGACTGCGCGCCGGGCACGTTGCGGAACACGAACCGGTGCCAGGGCCGGTAGGCGCGGTCGGGCCGCGGCACGACGTGCGGCGCGGAACGCTGGAACACCGTCAGCTCCCGCACCCGGCCCGCGATGGCGGGCACGAACTGCACCGCGCTCGCCCCGGTTCCGATCACCGCGACCCGCTTGTCGCGCAGGTCCACCTGGTGGTCCCAGCGGGCCGAGTGGAACATCGGGCCCGCGAAGTCGCCCATGCCCGGCAGCTCCGGGATGAGCGGTTCGCTGAGCTGGCCCACCGCGGGCACCAGCACGTCGGCCTCGACGACCTCGCCCGAACCGGTGCGCAGCCGCCAGCGCCGGGATCTCTCGTCGTAGTCGGCCGCCTCGATGGCCGTGTTCAACCGCAGGTGCCGGGTCAGCCGGTGCTGTTCGACGCAGCGGCGCAGGTATTGCAGGATCTCCGGCTGCTCGGCGAACCGGCGCCGCCACGTGGGTTCCGGCACGAACGAGTAGGAGTACAGGTGCGAGGGAACGTCGCAGGCCGCGCCCGGGTAGGTGTTGTCGCGCCACACCCCGCCGACGCCGGGAGCGCGCTCGAAGATCGTGAAGGAGGTGTGCCCGGCGCGCTTGAGCTGAGCGGCCACCGCGATGCCCGCGAACCCGCTGCCGATGATGGCGACATGCGGTTGGCGGATCGGCGACATGGATGCTCCTCGTGTTCGTGCGCTGCGGACACGATCACGTTAAGCCGGGTTCGCTCGTCCGGTCTGACGCCGACGGTCAGATCATTGACAGTTTCGGACACTGCGGTGCGCTGCGGGTTCAGCGCGGTTCGGCGAGGGCGCGGCGCAGGATCTTGCCGGTGGGGTTGCGCGGCACCGAGCGCACCAGTTCGACCTCGCGGGGGACCTTGTGCCGCGCCATCCGGGCGCGGACGAACTCGACGATCTCCTGCGGGTGCAGCTCGGCTCCGGGAATGGGCACCACGTAGGCGTGCAGGCGTTGGCCGAACTCCGCGTCGGCGATGCCGAGCACCGCGACGTCCTTGACGGCGTGGTGGGTGGCGATCACGTGCTCGACTTCGGCGGGGAACACGTTCTCCCCACCCGAGATGATCATGTCGTCGGCTCGGCCGTCCACGAACAGCAGGCCGGAGTCGTCGAGGTGGCCGAGGTCCCCGGTGTCGACGAGCCCGTCGATCTGCGGCCGGCCGGCGCTGCTGGTGTACCCGGTGAACATCAGCGGCCCGCCCGCGAAGATCCGCCCCACCGCGCCGGGCCGGGTGATGCGCCGGTTCTCCGCGTCGTAGAGCCGCACGGCGCACCCGCGCGGGCTGCGCCCCACCGTTCCTGGGGCCCGGCGCAGCTCTCGCGGCGTCGCGACCGCGGCGACCGCCGCCTCCGTGGAGCCGTACAGGTTGTAGAGCACCTCACCGATCAGCTCGGCGGCGTCCTGCACCAGTTCCGGCGCCAGCACCGAACCCGACACCACCACCACGCGCAACGTCGACGTGGTCGCGCGCAGGAAGTCCTCGTCCAGGTCGAGCAGCCGCTGCAGCACCGTCGGCACCAGCACCAGCGCGGTGCACCCGTGCTCGTGCACCGCGCGGGCCACCTGCTCGGCGTCGAACCTGCGCCGCACCACGACGGTGCTGCCGAGTCCGAACGCCAGCGTCAGCTGCGAGTAGCCGATGGCGTGGAACAGCGGGGACGCGATGAAGGTGGCTTCGCCGGAGCGCAGCGGGATCCGGTCCAGGAACTCGGCGGCGCTCAACGCCGACCGCACCTCGCGGCGAGCGCCTTTCGGGCGGCCGGTGGTGCCGCTGGTCAGCAGCACCACACCGCCCGGACGGCGCGGCTGCGGCACCACCGGGTCGGGTTCCAGCGCCCGCCGGGCCTCCTCGAGCAGGTCCTCCAGCGTCGTGCCGCGCCGCGCGCCGGCGGCGGGCCAGGCCTGGAAGCACGGCAGCCGCAGCCGCGCCTCGGCCACCAGCGGCTGGAACTCGGCGTCGACCACCAGCGCCGCGGCCCGCTCGTGGGCGAGCACTTCGGTCAGTTCCGGCGCGGCGAACCCGGTGTTGACCAGCACCGCGTGCGCGCCGAGCTTGCCGCAGGCCAGCAGGCTCAGCACCAGCCAGCGGTGATCCCGGCACAGCACGGCGATCGTGTGCTCGGCCTCGAATCCCCTGTCCCGAAACGAGATCGCCAGCCGGTCCGATGCGCGGTCCAGCTCGGCGTAGGTCATGCCGCCGCGCTCGTCGATGAGCCCGACGGCGTCCGGCCGGGTGCGGGACACGTGCCGCAGGGCGCCCACCAGCGGCCCCCACGCGCGCACGTCGGCGAGTCCGCGCAGCGCCTGGCCCGGCGCGGCGGGCGAGGCCATGCCTGCTCGCGCCAACACTCGCATTCCGCGCGCGCCGTGGACGGTTCTGCGCACCGCTCCCGCACGGTCGCTTCGGCCTTCCTTCGCCATGAACGCTCCCTCGCCGGTTCTGCGGATCTCCGCCGGACTGATCCGACCACTTTTCGACGTCGGCGCCGAGCACGTCAAGCGAGCTGAGCCGCGGCCGGATTTCTTTGTCACGCGGGTGATAAAGATCCGCCCTCCGGTTACGCCGACAGGAGCAGTGGCGCACTCCGTTGCGCCGCACCTCGACTGTCCATTTCGGATCAACGACGGTGATCGCATCGCCTTCCTGCACGTCGGACCCGACGTCGGTCCGCGTTCGCGCTCGTGCGCTTTCGTCCACATCGGATACACAGTGGATCGCGCGGCGCGGAATCCGTGCCACGACCGGTCGTGCGTCCGACACGCCGGGGCGTGTCCGCTTCTGACCTCCGCCTTCGGCACGGCAGACTCCTCCGCACCCGACCACGAGGAGCGGACATGAACCTGCGATCGACCACGATCACCGCCGCCGTGCTGAGCGCGCTGAGCGCGATCACCGCCCCGGCCGCGCTCAGCGCCCCCGAGCCCGCCGCGGAATCGCGGGCCCGGCTCGCCCCGCTGGTCGACCTCGCCGCGCAACGGCTGCTGCTCGCCGACGAGGTCGCCGCCGCCAAGTACGGCACCGGCACCCCCATCGAGGATCCGCGGCGCGAGCAGGAGGTCCTCGACACCGTCGCCGACCTGTCCTCCGCGTCCGGACTGGACCCGGCCGTCGGAATCCGGTTCTTCCGGGACCAGATCGAGGCGGGCAAGGACGTCCAGCGCGGACTGCACGAGCGCTGGGACGAGCACCCGGAACTGCGTCCGGCGCACCGGCCCGACCTCGGTGCGCAGGTGCGTCCGCGGTTCGATCGGATCAGCGCCGAGGCGGTGCGCGAACTGCGCGCGACAGAACCCGTGCGCTCCCCCACGACCCACTGCCGGGCGGACCTGGCCGTCGCCGTGCTCGGAACCGTCGTCGAACACCGCCTCGACGACCTGCACGGCGAGGAGCTCGGGGACGCGCTGAGCAGCGTCTGCAGCTGACCCCGCACGCGCGGCGACCTGGACTTATCAACCGACCTTGTCGGGCTACCCGACGTTCGCGTTTCCCCTGTTCGCCCATCCTGCCTAACGTCGTCGGCACAGGGGCGAACCCGTGCTGCGAACGGGGTATCGCCGGCCGACCGATCAACAGGAGGGCGAGATGGCAGCGCACACGCTCGACGGCAAGGTCGCGGTGGTCGCCGGAGGCGGCAAGAACCTCGGCGGCCTGATCAGCACCAAACTCGCCGAGGCGGGTGCCAAGGTCGTGGTCCACCACCACTCCGACACCTCCAAGGCCGACGCCGAGCAGACCGCCGAGGCGATCCGGGCCGCGGGTTCCGCCGCGGTCACGGTGCAGGGCGACCTGACCCAGGTCGACGACGTGCGGCGGCTGTTCGACGTGGCGGTCGACGAGTTCGGCGGGGTCGACGTCGCGGTCAACACCACCGGCATGGTGCTGCGCAAGCCGATCGTCGAGACCTCCGAGGAGGAGTACGACCGGATGTTCGCGATCAACGCGAAGGCCGCGTACTTCTTCCTGCAGGAGGCCGGTCGCCGGATCAACGACAACGGCAAGATCATCAACCTGGTGACGGCGCTGCTGGCGGCGTTCACCGACGGCTACTCCACCTACGCGGGCGGCAAGGCGCCGCTGGAGCACTTCACCCGCGCCGCCTCCAAGGAGTTCGCCGACCGCGGCATCTCGGTGAACAACATCGCGCCGGGCCCGATGGACACCCCGTTCTTCTACCCGCAGGAGACCCCCGAGCGGGTGGAGTTCCACAAGTCCCAGGGCCTCGGCAACCAGCTCACCAAGATCGAGGACATCGAGCCGCTGGTGCGCTTCCTCGCTACCGAGGGCTGGTGGATCACCGGGCAGACGATCTTCGCGAACGGCGGCTACACCACCCGCTGATCGGACCACCCGAGAGGGTGACGCAGGATCGTGGGGCGGCCGGAGCGGGGGGTCGGCCGCCCCACGGGCACGGAGAGCGTGCTCCGGACACGCCAGGAGAGGGAACGTGACTGAACGAGGAATCGCCGACTGGCACACGGTCATGCGCGCGCGGGACCCGCGCGAGGGGCACCGTGCGGCGACGCCGCTGGAGCTGCTGTTCGACCTGTGCTTCGTGGTGGCCGTGTCGCAGGCCGCCACCCAGTGGCACCACGCCCTCAGCGAAGGGCACGCGGGGGCCGGGCTGGCCGGCTACCTGATGGTGTTCTTCGCGATCTGGTGGGCGTGGATGAACTTCACCTGGTTCGCCTCGGCCTACGACACCGACGACGTCCCGTACCGGCTGCTGACGCTGCTGCAGATGGCCGGAGTGCTGGTGCTCGCCGCGGGCGTTCCGGCCGCGTTCACCGAGTACGACTTCACCGTGATCACGATCGGCTACGTCGTGATGCGGGTGGCGATGATCGGGCAGTGGTTGCGCGCGGCGGCCGAGCACGCGCAGGGACGCCGCACCGCGCTGCGCTACGCCACCGGGATCGCCGTGGTCCAGCTCGGCTGGATCGCCCGGCTCGCGCTCCCGCAGCCCTGGGGGCTCATCGGATTCGTCGCGCTGGCGGTCGCCGAGATGCTCGTGCCCATCTGGGCGGAGTACCGCGGCGAGGCCACCAGCTGGCACCCGGAGCACATCGCCGAGCGGTACGGCCTGCTGACCATCATCGTGCTCGGCGAAGTCATCCTCGCCACGCTGGCCGGCGTGCAGGACGCGATCTCCGAGCACGGCCTGTCCCCGTCCGTCCTGATGGTGATCCTCGGCGGGCTCGTCCTCGTGTTCTCCCTGTGGTGGATCTACTTCACCGGCGCCGAGACCACCTTCGCGTCGTTGCGGACCGCGCTGATCTGGGGATACGGCCATTACTTGATCTTCGCCTCGATCGCCGCGGTCGGGTCCGGGCTGCACACCGCGCTCAACATCGCCGAGCACACCGCGCACACCTCGGTCCACGCGGACGCGTTCGCCCTCGCCGTCCCGGTCGGGCTGTTCCTGCTGGTCCTGCTGTTGCTGCACCGGATGACCGGCACCGGCGCCGTCGGCAGGCCGATCATCATCGCCGCCGGTGCCGTGCTGGTCCTCGTGCTGGCCGCAACCAGCGACGCCCTCGGCATCGGTCCCGCCGTGCTGGCGATCGGGCTGGCCACCACAGCCACGCTCGCGGCGGAACTCGTGAGCACCGCGCGCTCGGCGTCGAGGTCCTGACGTGGGCCTGGACCTGCGCAAGCTGGAGCACCTGGTCGCCGTCGCCGAAGAGGGCGGGTTCACCCGCGCGGCGGCCAGGCTGCACCTCTCGCAGCAGGCGCTGAGCACCTCCGTGCGCAGCCTCGAACGCGAGGTCGGCGTCCCCCTGCTGCGCCGGGACGCCGGCGGCGTCACGGCACTGCCCGCGGGGCAGGCGCTCATCGACGACGCCCGTGTCCTGCACGGCGTCGCCCGCTCGGCGCTGCAGCGGGCGCGCCGCATCGGGCGGGGTGGCACCGAAGTCCTGCGCATCGGCCACACCCCGGCGGTGACCAGCGACGAGGTCACCGCGCTCGTGCACACGGCGCTGGCCGACCTGCCCGGTCTGCACACCGACGTGCACCAGCACTACCCGCCGCGGCTGGCCGAAGACCTGATCGGCGGCGACATCGACCTCGGCCTGTGCCGGGGCATGCGGCCCGAGCGCGGGCTGACGCGCACCACCCTCACCCAGGACCGGCTGGCCGTCGCCGTGGCCGCCGACCACCACCTCGCCGGGCGCGACCACGTGCGGCTGGCCGAGCTGGCCGGGGAACGGCTCGTCGTCTGGGGCGACCCCGGCCGGTCCGGCTACACCGATCTGCTGCTGGCGCACTGCCGCCAGGCCGGGTTCGAACCGGACTACGTGCGCAACCCGATCCAGGGCACTCCGCCGGTCACCGCCGTCATCGCCACGAACCACGTCGCGCTGGTCACCGCACCGCCCGGACCGGCCGCGGGCGGGCGCACCCAGGTCGTCGAGCTGCGCCCCGCGGTGTTCGCCCCGCTGCACGCGCTGTGGCCCGCGCACACCACCGGCGAGGTCCGCGACGCGTTCCTCGCCGCCACCGGCGGCTAGCTCACCACTCGTAGGGCAGGAACTTCCCGTCCAGCGTCACGACCACGCGGTCACCCTTCGGATCCGGCGCGCGGCGCACGTCGAGCCGGAAGTTGATCGCGCTCATGATGCCGTCGCCGAACTCCTCGTGGATCAGCTCCTTGAGCGTCGGCCCGTACACCTGCAGCACCTCGTAGAACCGGTACGTCGTGGGATCGGTGGGCACCGCCGCGTCCAGCGCTCCCCTGGTGGGTTGCAGCCGCAGCGCGTGCAGCACGTCCGGGCCGAGCTCCAGCAGCTCCACCGCCGCCCGCGCCTCCCGCTCCGGCATCGGGTGCTGGCCCAGCAGCGCCGAGGTCGTCCACGCCACCGGCCTGCCCACCGCCTCCGCCAGCTGCGCCCACGTCACCCCCAGCTCGGTCTTCTTCTCCCGGACCTTGGCCGCCGCTTCCTGCTTGCCGGTCATGCGCGCTCCTCCGTCCCGTCCGGTCGACCGGGCCGTCGACCAGTCCGCCCACCATCGTGACCGCGGCACAGCGCCGGGCAATCCGGCGGACACCGCCCCTTCCCGAGACGAGCTCACCAGCCGCATCCGCTCATCAAGCCGAGCCCCGGCGGCGCGGTTAGCCTCCGGAACGACGAGCCGTCCTCGGAAGGAGCTCGCCTCGTGACTCAGCCGCCACGCCGCCTCCTGCTGGTCAGCGCCACCATCGGCGAAGGGCACAACGCCACCGCGCGAGCCGTGGAGGAGGCCGCCCGCGCCCGCTGGCCGGAGTGCTCGGTGACCTGGGTGGACGCGCTGGAGCTGATGGGTTCCTGGGTGCCGCGGACCTTCCAGCGGATCTACGTGACCAACGTCGAATCCACCCCGTGGCTCTACGACTTCTTCTACGCCGCGCTGTGGCGGCAGCGGTGGTTCGCCGACGGCTGCCGCCGCTTCGTCGGGTCCTGGTGCGGACGGCGGCTGCGCCCGCTGCTGGCGGCGCGCCGCCCGGACCTGATCGTCTCGACGTACCCGCTGGGCACCGCCGGTCTGGACTGGCTGCGCGGGCGAGGTCAGCTCGACGTGCCGATCGCGGCGGTGATCTCCGATTTCGCCCCGCACCCGTTCTGGGTGTACTCCCGGATCGACCTGCACTACGTGATGAGCGAGAACGGGCTGCGCGCCGCGCACCGCGCGCAACCCCGCTCGGTGCACGCCGTCAGCGCCCCTCCGGTCGAGACCCGGTTCCACCCCCGCGACAAGGCCGCCGCGCGCCGCGACTGCGGGCTGCCCGCCGAGGGCCGGGTGCTGCTGATCTCCTGCGGGTCGCTGGGTTTCGGTTCCGTCGAGCGCGCCGCCGAGGCCGCGCTGCGCACCGGGATCGACCGCGTCGTGGTGCTGTGCGGGCACAACGACGCGCTGCTGCGGCGGCTGCGCCACCGCACCGACCAGGACGCTCGCCTGGTTCCGCTGAGCTGGGTGCGCGACGTGCCCGCGTACACGGCCGCCGCCGACGTCGTGGTGACGAATGCGGGCGGCGCGACCGCGCTGGAAGCGCTCGCGTGCGGTCGCCCGGTGCTGATGGTGGAACCCATCGCCGGGCACGGCCGCGCCAACGCGCTGCTGATGGCCGAAGCGGGACTGGCCGAGCTGTGCGAGGACGCGGGCGCGCTGACCAAGACCGTGCACCGGCTGCTCGCCGAACCGGCCGAGTTGCGCGCCGCCGAGCAGCGCGTGCTCGACCACCTCGCCGCCACCGGCCGGTTCGCCGACCAGGTAGCCGAACTCGCGCACCTGCGAGTGCCGTCCCAGCCCCGGCGGTTGCGCGCCCAGGACGCGTTCTTCGTGCACGCCGACTCGGCCGAAGTGCCCCAGCAGACCGGTGCCGTCCTGTCGCTGAGCTCCACGGACCGGGCCATGACGACCGCCGACTGGATCGACCACCTCGGCGGCCTGATCAGCAGCAGAGCACCGGACCTGCCGATGCTGCACCACCGGCTGAGCACGCCCCACGGCCACCGCCCGTGCTGGGTGCCGGTCCGGGAGATCTCCGTGCCCGACCACCTGAGCCACCACGAGCTGCGCACCGGCGACCCCCGCGAACGCGACGAGGTCGAGCGCGACTTCTTCACGACCCCGCTGCGCCGGGACCGGCCGCCCTGGTCGGCGAAGCTCGTCCGCGAACCCGGCACGGAACGGGTGACGATCCTGATCAAGATGCACCACGCGCTGGGCGACGGACTGGCGATGACCTCTTCGCTGCTCCGCCTCGTCTCCGACGTCCCACCGGAGCCGCCCGCTCCCGCGGCACCGGTCCCGTCGGGGCCGCGCAGGGCCGCGATCGTGCTGCGCGGCCTGCTCAGCCTCGCCGCCACGAGTGCCGCGCCCGCCGCGACCGCGCCGAGGAACAGCACTTCCGCGCGCCGGTTCGCGTGGCTGGAGCTGCCCGCCGACGAAGTGCGCGACTGCGCGAGCGCCCACCGGGTCACCCGCAGCGCGCTGCTGCTGGCGGTGCTGGCGGAGGCGCTGCACCGGCTCGACGAGAACAACGCGGTGCAGCGGTCGTTGCGCGCGATGGTGCCGCGCAGCACCGGCGAGAGCGACGACTTCGGCAACCACGCGGCCGGGGTGGCCGTCGATCTGCCGCTGGGCCCGATGGCACCGCGGCGCCGCCTCAACGAGGTCGCGGCCCGGCTCGCCCGCGCCCAAGGGCACGGCCGTCCGCAGGCCGCCGCGGCCGTGCTGCGCGCGCTCGCCGCGCTGCCCGCGCCGTTGCACGCCCGCGCGGTGCGGGCCATGTACCGCGCGCGCTTCTTCCAGGTCCTCGTCTCGATCATGCCTGGCCGGGTCGAACCGGCGTCGATCGCCGGGGCCACGCTGCACACGGCGTACCCGGTGCTGCCGCTGGCCGACGGCGTGGGCCTGGCCGTCGGGATGCTGCACTGGGCGGGGCGCACCGGCATCGGCATCACCACCGATCCGGGCCTGTTCGCCGGCGTGGACAAGCTCGCCGACCACCTGCGCGACGCGTTCACCGCGTTGCGCGAAGCCGAGCCGGCAGGCGTCGACTCGTGAGTTCGACGGGCACGACGCTGGTCGTGGCGGTGCCCGCCGCGGTGCTCGGCGCGGCCGGGTTCGGCCTGGCCAGCGCGGTGCAGCAGCGGGCGACCAAGCAGGTGCCCACCAGCCGCACACTGGACCCCCGGCTGCTGTGGGACCTGGTCCGCAAGCCGATCTGGTTGCTGAGCATCGGGACCGTCCTGGCGGGCTTGGCGCTGCAGATGGTGGCGCTCGCGTTCGGCCCGCTCGTGCTGGTCCAGCCGCTGCTGGTGACCTCGGTGCTGTTCGGGGCGGTGTTCGCGGCCGGCATGGCGCACCGCAGGCTCGACCGGGTGCTGGTGCTGGGCGCGTTGGCGGTGATGGCGGGGTTGGCGCTGTTCCTGCTGCTGGCACGGCCCGCCGGGGAGGGCACCGGGTTCACGGCGACGACCGACGTGCGACCGCTGGCCGTGCTGCTCGCGGTAGTCGTGCTGGCATGCGTGCTGACCGCGCACCGGTTCCCCGGCGAGGTGCGGGTGCTGGCGCTGGCGCTGGCCACAGGAGTGCTCTACGGCGTCACCGCGGGGCTGATCAAGGTGGTCGCCGAGCAGCTCCGCCACGGCGGCATCGCCGAACCGTTCGTGCACCCCACCCTCTACGTCGTGTGCGCGCTGGGGCCGGTGGGGTTCCTGCTGAGCCAGAACACCTTCCAGCAGGGCAAGTTCATCTCCCCCGCCTTGGCGGTGATCACCGCGGTCGATCCGCTGGTGGGCATGGCGATCGGGGTGAGCTGGCTCGGCGAGCGCGTCGAGACCTCCCCGCCCGCGCTGGCGGGCCAAGCCCTCGCCGCGGTCGCGCTGATGGCGGGGATCTGGGTGCTGACCCACCGCGGCGAGCACCTGCGGCGGGTCGCGGAGATGCGCGCCGGATGAGGTGGCCCCGATGACGTGGCGCAGCGCCCTGGTGACCGGCGGTTCCTCCGGCATCGGTGCCGCGCTCGCGCTGGAGCTGGGCTCGATGGGGTGCGAGCCGGTGCTGGTGGGGCGGGACGCCGGACGGCTCGCCGCCGTGGCACGGCGCAGTAGCGGCCGGGCGCTGGTGGCCGATCTGACCGATCCGGCCGGGCTGGACCGGGTGGCCGCGGCCGCCGCCGAAACCGACCTGTTGATCAACAACGCCGGGCTGGGTTGCGCGGCGCCGCTCTCGGCGATGCCGGACGGGCTGGTGGACGAGCTGGTCGCGCTCAACCTCACCGCGCCGTTGCAGCTGACTCGCGCGGCGCTGCCCGGGTTGGCGCGGCGCGGCGGTCAGGTCGGTTTCGTCTCGTCCATCGCCGTGGTGGGCGTGCGGCAGGAGGCGGTGTACGCGGCGACGAAGGCGGGGTTGCGCGCCTTCGCCGCGAGCGTCGCCCACGAAGGCGTGCCGGTCACGACCGTGTTCCCCGGCGTGGTGGACACCCGGTTCTTCGACCGGCGCGGTGCCTACACCCGCCGCCGCCCGCGTCCGGTGCCGCCGGAGCGGGTCGCGCACGTGCTGCTGCGCGCGCTGGCGGAGGGGACCGCGGAGGTGTTCGTGCCGAGCTGGCTGGGCCTCGCCGCCCGCGCTCAGGGCGCGCTGCCGGCGACGTTCCACCGGCTCGCGCGCCGCTTCGGCTGAGGCGGGTCAGGCGGTCGCGCGGCGGGCGAACCGCAGCGTGATGCCCTCACCGTGCAGTTCCCGGCGCAGCCACCAGATGGAGGCGACCGCCGCGACCGCGACCAGGCTGAACGAGCCCGCGGTGCTGGCCAGCAGGAAGTGCCCGATGGTCGCCTGCGCCAGGGCCCACAGCGTGGTGAACCCGTTGATCGTGAACACCAGGGCCCACAGCAGCGACACCCGGCGGAAGAAGAGCTGCACCCTGGCGTTGCCGATCAGCGACGGCGGCAGGATGCAGAAGTCGTCGGCGAGCTTCGCGATGAGCGTCCGCTCGAACAGCAGCGACCCGAGGAACAGCAGCGCTACCAGGAAGTTCTGCAGGCTGGGTTCAAGGAAGTACAGGAACGAGCTGTTCGTCACGAACCCCACGACGGTGCGGACCACCAGCACCCCGGTGGTCAACATCAGCACCAACGGCACCTGCACGCGCAGCGCCAACCGGACCGCGACGGCCCCCAGCCCCCAGACCAGCGCGGCGATGAGACCGCCGGTCAGGCCGGTGAAGGTGAACAGGACGTAGAACAGCACGAGCGGTGCGATGACCGTCTCGCCCAGGTGCTTGGCGGCGTGCCACAGGTGCGATGGGAGCGCGTCGAGGTGCACGACCTGCGATGGCTTCTGCATTCGTATCGGTGTCCGTCGTCGGGGGCGGGAACCCAATCGTAACCGTTCTGTTGCCGAAAACCAGGGGTGCGAGTGAACGCTTTCACCCGTTCAGGGCACGAATTGACTCGCGCAATGAACCCATCGTGGCCAGTACCGCGGTCGGCTCGTAACCGCAATGGGCCATGCAGTTGGCGCACCGCGGGTCCCTGCCCCGCCCGTAGGACTCCCAGTCGGTGTCCTCCAGCAGCTCCCGGTACGTCTCGGCATACCCGTCGCCCATCAGGTAGCAGGGGCGCTGCCAGCCGTAGAGCGAGTACGACGGGATCGCCCACGCGGTGCAGCCGAAGTCGACCTTGCCCTCCAGGAAGTCCAAGAACTTCGGCGAGTGGTTGAACCGCCACTTCTTGCGCCTGCCGTCGGCGAACACCTTCGCGAACAGCTCCCGCGTCTCGGTGACCCCCAAGAAGTGCTCCTGGTCCGGAGCCTTGTCGTAGGCGTACGCGGGCGAGAGCATCATCTGGTCCACGTCGAGCTCGTCGTTGAGGTAGTCGAGCACCTCGATCACGGACGCCGGGGTGTCGGTGCTGAAGAACGTGCTGTTGGTGGTGATCCGGAACCCGCGGCGCTGCGCGTCCTTCACGTTGTCCACGGCCTGCGCGAACACGCCCTCCTTGCACACCGAGGCGTCGTGGCGTTCCTGCAGGCCGTCGATGTGCACGGCCCAGGAGAAGTAGGGCGACGGGCGAAACTTGTCGATCTTGCGCGGCATCAGCAGCGCGTTCGTGCACAGGTACACGAACTTCTTGCGGCGTACGAGTTCGGCGACGAGCACCTCGATCTCGGGGTGCATCAGCGGTTCTCCCCCGGCGATGGATACCACCGGCGCGCCGCACTCCTCGACGGCTGCCAGCGCGCGGTCGACCGGCATCCGCTGCTTGAGCACGCCGGCCGGATGCTGGATCTTGCCGCACCCCGCGCAGGCCAGGTTGCAGGCGAACAGCGGTTCCAGTTCCAGGGTGAGTGCGAACTTCTCCCGTCGTGCGAGCTTCTGCCGCACGAGGTAGGAGCCGACGCGAATGGCCTGCCGCATCGGAATGCCCATGGCCGTACCTCCAGCACGGATCGGTGGATTGACGTTGTGCGAGCGCCGCCCGGCGGCGTCTCACTGGGATGGATCGCGGGGGCCCGGCCGACATCGGCGGTCCGCGGAACCGCTTTCGGCGACCCAATCGGCGAGCACCGGGGCGAGCCGCCGCAAGCGCAGCAGCGCGCGCACCGCTCGGTCGGGCGTGCGGACGTGCACCAGCGGGGTCACGGCGGTGTCGACCACCACCCGGACCACCGCGCGCAGCCGCCGGTCCGCCGCGCGCGCCAGCGCGGCGGACTCCATGTCGACGGCCACCACACCCGTGGTGGCCAGAGCCGCTCTCTCCGGCCCGCTCACCACGTGGTCGGCGCTGCTGATCGGCCCGACGAGCACGGCGAACCCGGCAGCGCGCAGCCGATCTGCCAGCACTCTCGCCCCCGGCAACCGCATCGCGCCCGACTCGTCGCGCACCTCGTCGGCGACCACGACCACTCCGCACGCCGTGGCACCGACCCCGCCGGCCAGCCCGGCGACGGCCAGCGGCCCGTGCCCGTCGAGTCGCGCTGCGGCGAGGGCGCTGCGCCGCGGCCCGAACCCGGTGCGCAGCACGCGCGCGCTCGACGCGCCGCGCAGCGCGAGCGCCTCGCACCGCAGCGGCGCGCACAACCGCACTCGGGCGGTGGCGCTTTCACCGCCGCCGAGTGCCGCCGAACCGGGCCGGGCCATTGCGTTCACCTGCTCACCGCGCCACCGCGCGCTCGTAGCGGCCGAGCGCGGTGAGCGGGAAGATCAGCCGGTACAGGTGGTAGTTGATCAAGAAGTCGCCGGGGAATCCGGTGCCGGTGTAGTGCGGCTCGTCCCACGTGCCGTCCGGGCGCTGCCTGGTGGCCAGGAACTCCACGCCGTTGCGCACGGCCTCCCCGGTGTGCGCGCCCACCGCCAGCAACGCCATCAGCGCCCACCCGGTCTGGGAGGCCGTGGAGGTACCGACGCCGATCCAGCGCGCGTCGGTGTAGGAGCGCATGTCCTCGCCCCAGCCGCCGTCGGAGTTCTGGTGCTGTTCGAGCCAACGCGCCGCACGCCGCAGCGCCGGGTGGCTGGCGGGCAACCCGGCTTCGACCAACGCGGGCACCGCCGCACCCGTTCCGTACAGGTGGTTCGCGCCCCAGCGGCCGAACCACGAGCCGTCCGCCTCCTGGTTCTCCAGCAGCCAGCGCACCCCCGCCCGGACCACCGGGTCGTCGCGATGCCCCAGCGCCGCCAGCGCCTCCACGACGTGCGCGGTGACGTCGGCCGACGGCGGGTCGATGACCTCGCCGAAGTCGCAGAACGGCAGCCGCGTGACGAGCGTGCCGGTGTTGTCGGCGTCGAACGCGCCCCAGCCGCCGTCGCGGGACTGCATGCCGCGGAGCCAGTGCACGCCGCGATCGAGGGCCCGGCGCACCGCGACGGGTTTGGTGTGCTCGACCCGGTTCAGCGCCAGCAGCGCGACGGCGGTGTCGTCGGTGTCCGGGTAGCCGTCGTTCTCGAACTCGAACGCCCACCCGCCCGGAGCGAGGTTCGGCCTGCGCACCGCCCAGTCCCCGGTGACCCGGACCTCCTCGGCGAGCAGGTAGTCCGCGGCGCAGCGCAGCGCCGGGTGGTCGGCGGCCAGCCCCGCGTCGCGCAACGCCTGCACGCTCAGCACCGTGTCCCACACCGGGGACTGGCAGGCCTCCATCCGCCGCACCGGCCCGTCCGGCGTCAGCTCGTGGATGAGGAATCCGTCGAGGCCCGCGAGCCCTTCGCGCAGCACCGGGTGCTCCAGCGGGTAGCCGAGCAGGTGCAGCGCCAGCAGCGAGTACACCCACGGCGGCTGGATGCCGCCCCAGGAACCGTCGGCCTCCTGGCGGGCCACGATCCACTCCGCGGCCCGGCGCATCGACAATTCCCGCAGGTCCTTCACCGGCCGCCGCTGGTAGCGGTGCAGCACGGCGTCGAGCGCGTGGAAGGCGCGGTCCCACGCCCCCGCCGGTCGCGGCGCGCTGCGCCCGGTGCGCAGTTCCGAGACGCTCACGCCCAGTTCGCGGCTGGGGCGCAGGGTGCAGACCACGGTCAGCGGGACGACGGTCTGGCGCGCCCAGCACGCCCAGTCGGCCAGGTTCAGCGGCACCGATTTGCCCAGCAGCACCACTTCCGGCGGCATCGCAGGCAGGTCGTCCCAGGACCACTCGCCGAACAGGGCCAGCCAGATCCGGGTGAACACCCGCGTGCCCTCGATTCCGCCGTGGGCGAGGATCCACGACCGCGCGGTGATCATGTGCTCGGCGTCGGAGGCGTCACCGGCGAGTTTGAGCGCCGTGTACGCCTCCACGGTCGTCGACAGCTCCCCGGGACCGCCGTGGAAGTTCGCCCACGTGCCGTCCTCCCGCTGCTGGGAGCGGATCCAGCGCGCCGCGCGCTCGGTCTCACCGGGAGTCCGGATGCCGAGGAACTGCCGCATCAGCAGGTCTTCGACGTCCATCGTGACGTTGGTCTGCAACTCCCCCTTCCACCAACCGGCGTCGTCCTGCAGCGACAGCAGGTGTTCGCGGGCCGCCAGCAGCGCCGCGTGCGCGCGGACGCCGCCGCCCACGGGCAGGTCGGGAAGGGTCTGCTGCTCGACCCCGGATCGGGTCAGTTGTTCGGTCACCATTGCCTCCGCACGATGAATTCCGCGAGTTCGGTCAGGGCGTCCACCGCGGGACCTGTTCGGCCGCCGGTGTGCAGGTGCGCGTACGCGGCGGTGAGCCTGCGTTCGCATTCGGTCTCGGCCCAGTCCCGCGAGCCGGCCTGCCGCACCAGGTCGGCGGCCAGTTCGGCCCGAGGCCCGGTCAGCGGCTCGGGATCCTGGTAGAGCCCGCGCAGCCGTTCACCCGCCGCGGTTCCGGAGGTGAGGGCATGCACGACGGGCGCGGTCTTCTTGCGCGCCCGCAGGTCGGAGAGCACCGGTTTGCCCGTGGTCGCCGGATCGCCCCACAGGCCCAGCACATCGTCGACGAGCTGGAAGGCCATGCCCAGTTCGCGGCCGAAGGCGTGCAGCCGCGAGACCGTCGCCGCGTCGCCCCCGGCGGTCAGCGCGCCGAGCGCGCAGGCGCAGCCGAGCAGCGCGGCGGTCTTGCCTTCGACCATCCGCAGGCATTCGGCGAGGCCGACGTCGTGGCGCCGCTCGAACCCGAGGTCGGCGGCCTGCCCGACGATGAGGCCACCGGTCGCCGAGCTCAGAATCCGCACCGACTCGGCGGTGTGCGCGATCGGCTCGTCCACCAGCACGTTCGTGCCGAGCGCGAGCAGCGCGTCCCCGGCGAGCAGCGCGGCGGGCCTGCCGAACACGGTCCACGCGGTGGGCCGGTGCCGCCGGGAGGTGTCGTCGTCCATCAGGTCGTCGTGCAGCAGCGAGAAGTTGTGCACCAGCTCGACCGCCGCCGCTGCGCGCACCGTGCCCGGCCCGTCCTCGGCGATCGCTCGCGCGGCGAGGAACACCAGTGCGGGGCGCAGCGCTTTGCCGGTGCGCCCGTCCGGGGTGCCGTCGGCGTGCACCCAGCCGAAGTGGTACTCGCAGACGCGCCGGGTGTGGTCGTCGAGCTCGCCGACCGCGGCGCGCAGCGCCGGCTCCACCTGCTTGCGGGAGGTGGTCAGCACGGTGGGCACTGCAATGGTCATCGGGGTACCTCCACGCCCGCTCGCCGAGCCTGTCCGACGGCCGCCCGCACGACGTGCGCGGCCAGTTCTCCGCTGCGCACAGCGCCTTCGAGGGTGTCCGGCCAGCCGGTGGCGGTCCACGCCCCCGCCAGCGCGAGGCCGGTCGGCCCGCAGCCCGCCGCGGGGCGCAGCGCGCCGGTGCCGGGGGCCTGGCCGAAGGTCGCCCGCGGTTCGCGGGTGACGAAGAAGTCCTCGACCCGAGCCCGCCGCGCCCTGGGCAGCACTTCCTGCAGCGCGGGCAGGAACACGGCGCGCAGCTCATCGGTCCGCCGGTCCAGGTGCTCGTGCGCGGCCGACAGCGAGATGGCGAGGTACTGGCCGTGGCGAGCCCCGGCGATCGAGGTCCGGTCGAACAGCCATTGCACCGGTGAGTCGAGGACGGCGGCCATCGGCTCGGCGAGCACCGGCCGGTCGTAGCGGACGTGCACGTTGACGATCGGCGCGGCCGACAGCCCGCCCCACCGCCGCGCGGCGGGCAGCGGCTGTTCGGCCAGCAGCGCGGTGGCGTGCGAGTGCGGCACGGCGAGCACGACGGAGTCGGCGTTGAGCCCGTCCTGCCCGCCGCGACCGCGGACCGGGACCCGCCAGCCCAGTTCGTCCTGGCGCAGCACGACCGCCTTGGTGCGCAGCAGGACCCGGACTCCGGCGGCTTCCAGCGCCCGGTGCGCGACGGTGCCGTGCAGCTCGCCCAGCGGGCGGCGCGGAATGCCGATGTCGGCGGCGTCCGGGGTGTCGAGCAGGCCCGTGCGGAACACCTTCACCGCCAGCGCCAGCGATGCCCGGTCCGGTGGGGCGTTGAGCGCCGCCACCGACAGCAGTCCCCACAGCGCGTCGACCGCTCTCCCCGTTTCGCCGCGGGACCGCAGCCAGGCGCCGAAGCTGATCTCGTCGAGCGCCGGGTCCGCCGGGTCCAGCGCGCGCAGCGCGATCGCGGTGCGCGCGGCGCGGAGGCGCTCGCCGGGCCCGAGCTCGCCGTAGCCGAGCAGCGCGGGCGCGAGGTGCGCCGGGGCGGGCAGCCGCCGCCGCAGCAGCACGCTCCTCCGCCCGCCGGGGCCGAGCACCGGGATCCGCAGCCTCGGCTGGATGCGGACCCCGTCGGCCGCGCCGATCCTGCGCAGCAGCGCGCGGTAGGCCGTGTAGCAGCGCAGGATCACGTGCTGCCCGGTGTCGACGGCCAGCTCACCGCGCTGGAACGAACCCGCCGCGCCACCGAGGCGGGCGCGGTTCTCCAGCAGCGTCACGTCGAGCCCGTCGTCGGCGCAGCGCAACGCCGCGGTGACCCCGGCAAGGCCGCCGCCGACGACGAGCACGTCGCGGCTCACGGCGCCATCCCCGCCAGCGATCGTGCCGCGACGCCCGCTTTCCGCCACGGCGACAGCGAGGTGCGCGAGCGCATGGCGCGCGCGGGCGCGACGGCGATGGCGTGCAGCACTTCGAGGTAGATCCCGGACATCGACGCGCAGCAGGCGCGGCTGCGCCGGTCGAGCATCGGCAGCAGCGCGAAGCCCTCCCGGTACCACTGCTCGGCCCGGTGCACTTCGAACCGCACGAGCCGGGCGAGCCCGTCCGCGTCGCGCGCGGCCGGTCCGGGTTCGCCGGGGACGAGGTGCACGCCGAAGCGCCGCAGGTCGTCGGTGGGCAGGTAGACGCGCCCGTTGTCGTGGTCCTCGCGGACGTCGCGCAGGATGTTGGTCAACTGCAGCGCCACCCCGAGGGAGTCGGCGCGGCGTTCCGCGAGCGCCCGGTCACCGGTGCCGAACACGCCGAGCGAGAGCCTGCCGATCGATCCGGCGACGCAGCGGCAGTAGTGCAGCAGGTCGGCGAACGTCGTGTACTCGGCGCCGCGCACGTCCGCCTCGCAGCCGTCGATCAGTTCGTCGAACGCGGGCATCGGCAGCGCGAGCCGCGACTCGGCGTCGGCCAGCGCCACGAGGACCGGGTCCGCGGAGCGCGGGCTCGCGTCGTGCAGCGCGGCGCGGGCTTCGGCGAGCAGGCGCAGCTTCTCCGGAGCGGGCAGTTCCCCGTCGCCGATGTCGTCGACGCGGCGGGCGAACGCGTACACCGCGGACAGCGCTCGGCGCTTCGGTCCCGGCAGCAGCCGGATCCCGTAGGAGAAGTTGCGGGCGCGGGTGCGGGTGATGCGCTCGCATTCCCGGTAGGCCTCCTGCACCGAGGTGTTCACCAGGAGCCTCCTGACAGCAGCAGGCGCGCGCCTTCGGCGGCGGTGCGCGCGCGAGCAGGGGTGACGTCACCGCTGACCGGGTCGAACCGGGCGGCGGCCAGCGCGCGGGCGGTGGCTCGTCCGCCTGCCACGTACCCGGCGACGGCGAGCCGCGCGAACAACGGCAACCGCCCCACCAGCAGCGCGCCGGAGTCGAGCAACCGGCGGGCTCGGGTGACCTGGAAGCGCAGCAGCGCTCGCCAGTGCTCGGGCGCGCGGCCGGTTTCGAGCTCGTCGAGCCGGCACCCGTAGTGGCGCAGGTCCGCTTCCGGCAGGTAGGCGCGGCCTTGGCGGTGGTCTTCGAGGACGTCCTGGCAGTGCTCCAGGATCTGCAGGGCCGTGCAGATGCGGTCCGAGAGCGCTACCAGTTCGGGCCGCGCGCAGCCGAAGACGTGCAGGACGGACTCGCCGACGGGATTGGCCGACAGCGCGCAGTAGTCGACGAGTTCGGTGAACGTGCGGTACCGGCGCACGTGCTGGTCGCGGCGGTTGGCGTCGATCAGCCGTACCAGGACGTCCTGCGGGATTCCGCACTCGTGGACGGTGATGGCCAGCGCCCGCAGCAGCGGCAGTCGCGGGGTGCCCCGGTAGGCGTGGCGGAGGTCGGCTTCGAGGTGGTCCAGGAGGATCTCGCGGTTGCCGGGTGCTTCGTCGCCCGCGTAGTCGACCAGGCGGAAGTACCCGTAGAGCGCCATCAGGTGCGTGCGCGGCCCGCTGGGCAGCACGCGCGCCGCGACGGGGAAGTTCTCGCTTCCCGCTCGAGCGAGCACGGCCGCGGTGTCGGGGAGCTGTGCGGTGAAGTCCGCACCCCGCGCGGTCGTGCGCTCGCGGGCAGGGCGCCCGCGAGCCCGAGAAATGTCCACTGTGGCCCTCTCCCGCCTACGACCAGGGATGGTCCGGCCAGCGTAGGACCGCTGCTGAGCCGGACGCAGGCCGAAGCAACCCCTTCGAGTGGTGAGGGGAATTCACGTCCGACGACGGAGTCCACTGTGGACTGAATATGGAATGCAGGAGTCTCGCAACCGGGTTTCGCGCCGCCGGGCGCATCCCGCCGCGGCCGATGCCCGCGGGCCGCGCCGGTGGTGTCGTGACCGGGAGTCACTTCGGACGTGGCGCAGACGGTGGATTCACCGCCACCGGGGCATCCGGGACGGCGTCCCCTCACCACGAGCGACCGGTCCCGCACCAAGACGGATGAACCCGGTGGCCGGGAGACTTCGTGCGGGAACAAACGAGAGCGCGTTGATCGTTGTCCCCCGGGGGCCGTGACCGGCCCGCAGCGCCGACAGGAGGAGCAACAGTGGAGTACCGCCAGCTGGGACGATCCGGACTGCGAATCTCGACGCTGACCCTGGGGACGATGACCTTCGGCGGCGAGGGGAGGTTCGGCGACCTGGGCAACACCGACGTCGACGGCGCCAAGCGGCAGATCGACATGTGCCTGGACGCCGGGGTGAACCTGATCGACACGGCGAACATGTACTCGACCGGGCTCGCGGAGGAGATCGTCGGCCAGGCGATCGCGGGCAAGCGCGACGACGTGCTGCTGTCCACGAAGGTGCGGTTCCCGATGGGCGACGGGCCCAACGACGCCGGGCTCTCGCGCCACCACATCATCAACCAGGCCGAGGCGAGCCTGCGCCGGCTCGACACCGACCACATCGACCTCTACCACGTCCACGAGTGGGACGGCCAGACTCCGCTGGAGGAGACGCTCGAAGCGCTGGACACGCTGGTGCGGTCCGGCAAGGTGCGCTACCTCGGGGTGTCGAACTACGCGGGCTGGCAGCTGGTCAAGGCGCTCGGCGTCGCCGATCGGCACGGCTACCAGCGGTTCGTGGCAAACCAGATCTACTACTCGCTGGAGAGCCGCGACGCCGAGTACGAGCTGATCCCCGCTTCGATCGACCAGGGCTTGGGCGTGCTGGTGTGGAGCCCGCTCGCGGGCGGGCTGCTGTCCGGCAAGTACCGCCGCGGCCAGCAGGCCACCGAGGGCAGGCACACCGCCGAGGAGTGGAACGAGCCGCCGGTCCGCGACGTGGACAAGCTCTACGACACCATCGAGGCCGTGGTGGACATCGCGGCGTCGCACGGCGTCTCGGCCGCCCAGATCTCGCTGGCGTACCTGCTGCGCAAGCCGGGGGTGACCTCGCTGGTGGTGGGCGCGCGCAAGGACGAGCAGCTGCGGGACAACCTCGCCGCGGCCGAGGTGCAGCTCAGCGACGAGGAGTTCGAGCAGCTGGAGAAGATCAGCGCGCCGTGGCTGATCTACCCGCACTGGCACCAGTCGGCGGCGGCGACCGACCGGCTCAGCCAGGCCGATCGGGCGCTGCACGGCTGACTGCCGCCCCGTCGGCCGACCCGCGCTGCGGGCACGGCCGACGGGGTCCGGTCCCGGGCGCGTTCGGGGTGGTCAGGCGGGCGTGTGCTCCCAGGAATCCGCCTTGAGCAGGGCGCCGAGCCTGCGGACCGCGCGGTACTGCAGCGCCCGCACCGCCGGACCGTCGCGTCCCATCCGCGCCGCCGTCTGCTCGACGCTCAGCCCGAGCGCGAAGCGCAGCACCAGGCAGCGGTGCTGATCGTCGCTGAGGTCGCCGGCCCGCGACCACAACCGGTCGGCCATCAGCCGGTCCAGCACCCGGTCCTCCAGCGTGTCGGTGCCGCACCGGTTCGGGTCGAAGTCACCGGTCACGACCTCGCGCCGATGCCGCGCCGATTTCACGTGGTCCAGCAGCAGGTGCCGGGCGATGGTGACGAACCAGGCGCCGGGGTCGTTGCTGCCGCGGCGCACGGTGGCGATGCTGTGCAGCGCGCGGGCGAAGGTCTCGTGCACCAGGTCCTCGACGGTGGAGAAGTCGGTGATCCGGGCGCACAGGAAGTTCCCGACCAGGTGCCGGTACCGCTCGTAGAGCCTGCCGAACGCCACGGTGTCGCCGCGCTGGGCGTCCTCGACCAGCTCCCACGCCGCGTCGCCGGAGAGCGCCTCCGGTTCGCGCATCGTGGCGGTCATGTCGCCCTCCCGGCGAGCTGGTCGGCCACCGGCGGCGCCGGTGCCCGGTTCGGTGCCGCCGACCGGATCTCCGCGGCCGGAATTCCGGTCGGCGCCGGTGACAACCGCGCCCCGGTGCGCCACCGGTCGCGGAGGATGGCGGCCACCGCGAGCGGTGTGTACTGCAGCGGCCACGGCAGCACCCGGATCGCGCCGCCGACGATCCGCCCGAAGCGGCGGAGCCTGCGTTCCTCGACCGCGCTCCAGCGGATTCCCAGCCGGTCCCGCAGTTCAAGCGGCAGCCCGCCGACGGTGGTCAGCCGCATGAGCTTCCCTGCCGGACGCGCGAAAAGCCCCCACAGCGGCAGCGGAATCCACCGCGACGGCGGGGCCGGTCCGGCCAGTTCGGCCAGCACGTCCCCGGTCGATTCCGTCGCTTCCAGGCGGTCGCGGACGATCCGGTCGAACCAGCCCTGCGCGGCGGCCCAATCGGCGGGCATGTGGTGGTCCTTGATGTGCAGCACGCGCCCGATCTCGCGGAACTCCTGCCACATCCGCTCGGTCTCATCGGCGGTCATGGGGTCGCCGAAGACGCGCGCCGTGTCGACCATGAACCGGGCGAGCGTGAAGTGCACCCACGCGTAGGCCTCGGGGTTGAGGGCGTGGTAGCGGCGCCCTTGACCGTCGACGCCCTTGATGTCCTTGTGCAGCTCCCGCAACCGGTCGCCCGCGTGCGCCGGGCCGGGCCGCATGCCGTAGATGAACCGCATGGTCGAGAGGTGGGTGCGCACCGCGCGGCGCCAGGGCCTGGCCTTGAACTCGGAGTGCTGCAGAACGCCCGCGCCCACCACGGGATGCGCCACTTGCAGCAGAAGTCCCGTGCCCGCCAGGAACAAGCCGGAGAGATGGCCGAACCTGCGCCACGTCACCGAGTCCGCTCCGAGTGGTCGTCGGTTGTAGACGTCGTTCATTGCGCGCCTCCACGATCGACGGTGATCCGGGGAAGGGTCGGCGCACCGGGCATCCGAGCAATCCGACGTCAGGTTCATCCGCCCGATGCGATGCGAATTACGATTAACATAAGCACCCCTGGCGAAGACCGTCAAGAACGTTAGCGCCCGCACTGGCAGGCAAAGCGCACGCGTGTAAAGTCGCCCCCGCGACCGCGCCGCGAGCAACGGAGGTATCACTCATGGCATCTCCGGGCACCCGCAGCGGCAGGTCCGGGAACAGCAGGACGGGAGCCGGTTCGTCACGACTGCGCACCGACGACCGCCGGGCGCAGATCTCGGCCATCGCCGCCGAGCTGTTCAGCGAACGCGGCTACCACGGCGTCGGACTCGGCGAGATCGCCTCGGCCGCCGGGATCACCGGGCCCGCGATCTACCGGCACTTCCCCAACAAGCAGGGGATTCTGGCGCACGCGGCCCGCGAATTCGCCGCCGCGCTCAGCTCCTGCGCGCAGGAGGCCGACGCCGAACCCGGCAGCGACGAGGCCAAGCTCGACTCCGCCGTGCGCGCGGTCGCCGCGCTCGTCGTGCGCCGCCGCGGCAGCATCCGGCTCTACCAGTGGGAAGCCCGGCACCTCGACGACGAGGACCGCGCTCAGCTGACGAGTTCGCTGCGCACGCTGATCGCGGTGGTCGCCCACCGGCTCGGGGCGGTGCGCCCGGAACTGCCGGAGGCGACGGCGGGACTGCTGGCCTCCGCCGCGCTCAGCGGCATCGCCAGCTGGTCCACGCACCGGGTCGCGCTCAGCGACCGGGCGGCGGAGGAGACGTTGCGCTCCGCGGCATCGGTCGTGCTGGCGGCGGATCCGCCGCCGGCACCGGACACCACGGCCGCCCCGGGCAGCCCGCCCGTGTCCGCACTGGCGGCTCGCCGGGAGAAGCTGCTCGCCGCCTCCGTGCCCCTGTTCCGCAAGCAGGGCTTCCACGCGGTCAGCATGGAGGAGATCGGGACCGCGGCCGGGATCAACGCCTCCAGCGTCTACCGGCACTTCACCGGCAAGGCCGACCTGCTGGCCGCCGTGTACTACCGGGCCGCCGACCGGCTGGCGGTGGCCACCGGCCGGGCCGTGGACGACGCGGGCGATGCGGTGACCGCACTGCGCGGACTGGTCGGCGCCTACGTCGATTTCGCCTTCGGCAACCGGGATCTGCTCGCGATCTACCTTTCGGAGTACCGGAACCTGCCCACCGACGACCGGCACGCGCTGCGACGAGCGCAGCGCGACCACATCCGGCAGTGGGTGACGCTGACCGGCCAGGTGCGCCCGGACGCGCGCCACCCGCAGGTGACCGTGCAGGCCGCGCTGAACGTGATCAACGACCTGGCGATGCCGAGCACTCCGCTGGCCGCTCCCGGGCAAGCCACCCACCTGGCCTTGGACGTCCTGCACTTCGCCTGATCTTCCGCCCCGCCCTGCTCGGCACCTCTGACGCCGAATCGTTGTGAAGCGATAATCGCCTGATTCGGCTCCGGCGAACGCACTGAAACCCGGTTGAATCGGCACTTTTAGGCTGGTCAAGGGTTCACTGCTTGCCACTAAGTTAATCGCGATTTACAGTTCTCGCAGGCGGCGGCCGTCCAGCGGACGGTCGCCGCCGACCACTCCCCGAGGGACTACGTCCGGCCCCGCGCAGGCCATCCCGGAAGGAAACGACATCCATGCCTCGAGTCCTCAGCGACGAGCGACGCGACTTCGTCCAGGCGATCGCCGAGTTCTGCCGCCGCGAGTGCGGAACCAAGCAGCAGCGCGACGAGCTCACCGGCGGCGGTGAGCACCCGCACAACCAGGAGCTCTACGGCAAGATGGCCGAGCTGGGCTGGCTCGGCGCGTACATCCCGGAGGAGTACGGCGGCGCGGGCCTCGGCATGACCGAGCTGTGCCTGTTCCTGGAGGAGACCGCCTACGGCCGCGCGCCGATCGGCGGCTTCGCGACCACCATCATCTCCGCCGCGGCCTACGCGAAGTTCGGCTCACCGGAGCAGAAGCGCACCGTGCTCGAAGGAGTCGTCGCCGGCCGCCTCGAAGCGGTGTCCATGTCCGAGCCGGGAGCGGGCTCCGACGTCGGCGCGCTCACCTGCAAGGCCGAGCGGCGCGACGGCGGCTGGGTGATCAACGGGCAGAAGACGTGGTGTTCCAACGCGCACATCTCCGACCACATCCTGCTCACCGCGCGCACCACGCCCGGCGGCACCAAGCACGAAGGGCTCACCCAGTTCATGGTGCCGACCGGCACCCCCGGCCTGGAGATCCGCGGCATCGACACGATGGGCGGGCGCGAGGTCAACGACCTGTACTTCACCGACTGCTTCCTGCCCGAGGACGCCGTCGTCGGCACCGTCGACCAGGGCTGGAAGCAGCTCATGGCGGGGCTCAACCTGGAGCGGATGATCCTCGCCGCACTGATGCTGGGCACCGCGCGCCGCGCCTTCGACGACACCGTCGCCTACGTGAAGGAACGCGAGCAGTTCGGCAGGCCCATCGGCAGCTTCCAGGCGCTGCGGCACCGGATCGCCGACATGGCAACGGAACTGGAGTGCGCCCGGCTGCTGCTCGACGACGTGGCCCGGCAGATCGACGCCGACCCGGAACGCACCTTCCCGCGCGAGGCGTCGATGGCGAAGCTCAAGTGCACGGAGCTCGCCAAGCACGTGTCGCTGGAAGGCATGCAGATGCTCGGCGGATACGGCTACGCCACCGAGTACGGCATGGAAGCGCTGCTGCGGGAAACGGTGGTGTCCACCGTGTACGGCGGCACCAGCGAGATCCAGCGCGACATCATCGGCAAGACCTACGGGCTGTGAAGGAAGGGCTCGACCATGACCGAGACGACGACGTCCACGGCCACGACCTCGGAGCGGCTGCGCTCCACCAACCCCGCCGACGGCACCCTCGTCGCCGAGTTCGACGTGGACGGCCCGCAGCAGGTGGCCGCGGCCGTCGGCCGGGCACGTGAGGCCGCCACCTGGTGGAGCGGGCTGAGCTTCCGGGACCGCGAGCGGCACCTGCTGCGGTGGGCGGCGCACCTGACCCGGCACGCCGAAGAGCTCTCGGAGCTCACCCGCTCCGAGAACGGCAAGCCGAACGACGACGCCTACCTGGAGCTGACGCTCACCTTGGAGCACATCCGGTGGGCCGCGAAGAACGCTCGCTCCGTGCTCCGGTCCCGCTCGGTGTCGCCGGGACTGCTGATGGCCAACCAGTCGGCGCGGATCGAGCAACGCCCGCTGGGCGTGGTCGGCGTGATCGGGCCGTGGAACTACCCGCTGTTCACGCCCAACGGCTCCATCGCCTACGCGCTGGCCGCGGGCAACACCGTGGTGTTCAAGCCCAGCGAGCACACCCCCGCTGTGGGGAAGTTCTACGCCGACGCGTTCGCCGCGGCGAACCCCGAGGCACCGCCGGGAGTGCTCGGCGTGATCCAGGGCGACGGCGCGACCGGCGCCGCGCTGTGCCGGTCCGGGGTGGACAAGCTCGCGTTCACCGGCTCCACCGCCACCGGCAAGAAGATCATGGCCTCGTGCGCCGAGTCGCTGACTCCGGTGCTGGTGGAGTGCGGCGGCAAGGACGCGCTGATCGTCGCCGCGGACGCCGACGTGCGCGCCGCCGCCGACGCCGCGGTGTGGGGCGCGATGTCCAACAGCGGGCAGACCTGCGTCGGGGTGGAGCGGATCTACGTGGTCCGCTCCGTGCGGGAGCAGTTCCTGGCGGAGGTGGAGCGCAGGCTCCGCCGGGTGCGCGCGGGCACCGACTACGGGCCGATGACCGTGCCGTCCCAGGTCGACATCGTGCGCGGGCACGTCGAGGACGCGCTGGCGCACGGCGCCACGGCCGTCGTCGGCGGCGCCGAGTCGGTGCGCGCGCCGTACGTGGACCCGGTGCTGCTCGTCGACGTGGACGAGGATTCCGCGGCAGTGCGCGAAGAAACGTTCGGGCCGACGATGACGGTGCGCACCGTGGAGTCCGCGGACGAGGCGGTGCGGCTGACCAACGCCACCGAGTACGGCTTGGCGGCCACGGTGTTCTCCCGCAAGCACGGCACGGACATCGCGCGGCGCATCCGGGCCGGGGCGACCTCGATCAACTCGGTGCTCGGGTTCGCGGGCGTATCGGCGCTGCCGTTCGGCGGCGTCGGCGACTCCGGCTTCGGCCGCATCCACGGCGCGGAGGGGATGTTGGAGTTCAGCCGCTCGCATTCGCTGACCCGGCAGCGCTTCGCGCTGCCCGGCATGGCGCTGATGAGCTTCGACCGCACCGCCTCGACGATGCGCACGATCAAGCGCATCGTCACCTACCGCCACGGCCGCGCCAAGTAGCCCGGCGCCACCTCCCGAAGTGAACGGACCGTTCGACCAAGGGGATTGGGCAGACGGTCCGTTCACTCCATCCGACCTACCACCGCCGGTCGAGTCGCACCGCCGCGAAGCGAGTGAACGGACCGTTCGACCAACGAGATTGGGCGAACGGTCCGCTCACTCGACGAAGCCTCCTCACCAGGAGCACGACCGCGCCGATCTGGACGGGGTGAACGGACCCTTCGTCCAACCGGATTGGACAAGCGGTCCGTTCACCCCAACCGAATCGCTCCTCAAGGCCGGGCGTGTCGGCTTCGGCCACGCAGTGAACGGACCGTTCGTCCAACGGGATTGGACAAGCGGTCCGTTCACTCCATCCGAACCCGCTCACCGCACGGTCGGATTCGGGCGAAGCAACGTGAGTGAACGGACCCTTCGTCCAACGGGATTGGGTAAACGGTCCGTTCACTCGACGAAGCCGCCTCGCCAGGAGTGCGACCGCGCGGGGCGGGACGGGGTGAACGGACCGTTCGTCCAACGGGATTGGGCGAACGGTCCGTTCACTTGGTGGGGTCAGGTCGGTCGGGCCACCACGTAGTCCTCTTGGAGGGGGTCGCCGTCGAGGTAGCGGCGGACGGAGTCCTGGATTCCCGCGGCGTAGCGCTGCTGGGCTTCCAGGGTGGTGCCGGAGACGTGCGGTGTGAGCGCGTGGCCGGGCATGGTCCGCCAGGGGTGGTCCGGCGGCGCGGGCTGCGGGTACCAGACGTCGCCGGCGTAGCCGCCGAGGTGGCCGCTTTCGAGCACTTCCACCAGCGCATCGGTGTCCACGATCTGACCGCGGGCGATGTTCACCAGCCACGAGCCGGGCCGCATGGCCCGCAACCGCCGCTCGTCGAACAGTCCCTTCGTCTCCGCAGTCAGCGGGCAGGACAGCACGATCGCGTCGGACTGCGCGACCAGATCGTCGAGGTGCTTGAACCGGGCGCCGAACACGGCCTCGTCGGTGCTGCCGCGTCGATGCCTGGTGTTGTAGAGGACCTTCACGTCGAATCCCCGGAGCCGCAGCGCGATGCGCTGCCCGATCTGGCCCATGCCGACGATGCCGATCGTCTTGTCCTCGATGTCGTGGGAGCGCGCCGCGATGTCGGCGATGTCCCACCTGCCGTCCACCACCTGCTGGTACGCCGGGAGGTAGTTGCGCACCAGGGCGAGCAGCTGCATCACGGCGTGCTCGGCCACGCTGACCACGTTGCTGCCGGTGACCTCGGCGACGGTGATGCCGAGTTCGGCTGCCGCCTCGGCGTCGACGTGGTCGGAGCCGACCCCGGCGGTCAGGACCAGTTCGAGGCGTTCCGCGCGGCGCAGGTCGTCCGCGGTCAGGTACGTCGGCCAGAACGGGGTCGTGATGAACACGTGCGCGTCGGCGAGGTGGTCGCGCAGCGCGCGGTCGCGGTCGCTGAGGACGACGAGTTCGTGCCCCTCGGACTCCAGCAGCTTCGCCAGGCCCAGCGCTCCCTCGGTGCTGCCG
Source organism: Saccharopolyspora sp. NPDC002578 (assembly GCF_053592695.1). Taxonomy (NCBI): domain Bacteria; kingdom Bacillati; phylum Actinomycetota; class Actinomycetes; order Pseudonocardiales; family Pseudonocardiaceae; genus Saccharopolyspora; species Saccharopolyspora sp. NPDC002578. The sequence goes on from NZ_JBSFWJ010000002.1 coordinate 109,065, forward strand.
AGCAGCTCCAGGCCGGAGTGGTCGACGTGCTGTTCAGCAGGTCCGGGGTAGAGCACGGCAACGAATTTCACGGCCGCCTCCTTCGGAGTCGATGCCATCGCCTCCCCCGGCTACCCGCACCTCGCCGATCGACACCGGCCCGCTCCGCAGCGGGTCTTCGTCGTGCGCGCCAGGATTGATTTCACTCGACACTGAAGCAATTTGGAGAACCGACCACTCGGAGCGCGCAGCACCTCACCGGTCGGAGCGGAACCTCAGCGGGCCCTCCGCGGGGACGGGTGGCTCACTCGCGTCGATCTCGTCGCGAGGAAGCCGCTGAGGTTCCGCGGCTCACCGGTCAGGGGCTCAGCCGGTGACGGCTCCGATGAACGACGCCGCGGGCGGGAGCTGCGGGAGCAGGGTGGCCTGGTAGGCGTGGTACAGGTCGGGCTTGCCCTCCCAGACCGTCGCGGCGGGACGGTTGCGCTCGTCCAGCTCGTGGCGCCAGGAGCCGAGTTCGCGGTCCACGAAGTGGCTCTCGGCGTGCTCGGCCCAGGTGGCGAACCAGCGGGCGTACTGCTCATCACCGGTCGCCTGGTGTAACGCCCACGCGGTGGCCAGGGATTCGGCGATGACCCAGTGCAGGCGGTTGCGCACGACGGGGGCGCCGTCGAAGTCAGTCGTGTAGACGAAGCCTTCCGCGCCGTCCACGTTCCAGCCGTCGCGCACCGCGGTGGCGAACAGCTCCCGCGCGTCGTCGAGCAGCCAGCCAGGAGCCTCGTCGCCCAGCGCGTGCCGGACGTGCAGCGCCAGCCGGGACCACTCCAGCAGGTGCCCGATGGTCACCCCGTACGGGCGGAACTGGTCGGCGGGCTTGTCCAGGTTGTAGTCGAGCAGCACGTTCCAGCCCGGGTCGAAGTGCTCGGGCAGCCGCCAGTCGTGCTCGCGGGCGAAGCCGTGCACCACGTTCGCCACGATGCGGGCGGCGCGGTCGGACCAGCGGCGGTCGCCGGTCACGTCGGCGGCGGCCAGCAGGGCCTCCACGGTGTGCATGTTGGCGTTGACGCCCCGGTAGGGCTCCAGCTCGCTCCAGGTGCGGTCCCAGGAGTCGGCGACGAGGCCGAATTCCTCCTGCCAGAAGCGGGAATCGAACACCTCCAGCGCTTCGTCGAGCAGGGCGCGTCCGCCGTCGGCGCCGATCGCGGCGGCGCTGGCGGCGGCGAGCAGGACGAAGGCGTGCTCGTAGGCGCCCTTGTGGTCCGCGACCGGCCCGGCCGCGGTGGCCGAGGCGAACCAGCCGCCGTTGTCGTCGTCGTGCAGCAGGCCGCGCAGCGCGGTGACGCCGTGTTCGACCCCCGGGCGCAGCTCGTCCCGCCCCTGCGCGACGGCGAGCGCGAGGACGTGCGTGGTCCGGCAGGTGATCCACGTTTCCACCGGCCGCTCCGGCACCGGCGCACCGGCGGAGTCCAGCCAGGCGAAACCACCGTCCGGGTGCGCCGCGTCCCCGGCGAACGCGAGTACCCGGTCCGGCTCGGCACGCACCCACTGCGGCACGAACGCCTGCGATTGCTTAGTCACGACGTCTACCTTCCGACGATTCGGGCGCGCTGCCCGCCCTCCGTCCGGCCAGGGCGGCCGGCGGTCCGGTCGACCAGCTTTGCACAGGGAATCGCCGCGGCACCACGTGCCTCGCACCCCCGGAGCAGGCGCGATCGAGTCCACAGTGGACGCCACTGTCCGCGCAGCAGCGACGATCGTGGGTGAGGGGCGCACCCGGCGGAGGTCAGAAGGCCGAGTAGCCGCCGTCCAGGGTGATCGTGTCGGCGGTGTGGAAGGCGCTGGCCGAGCTGGCGAGGTAGACCGCGACGGCGCCGAAGTCGTCGGGTTCGCCCCACCGGCCGACGGGCATCCGGGGCAGCACGCGCCGCTGGAACGGCTCCGAGTTCAGCGCGGGGTCGGCCATCGGCGTGCTCACCCAGCCGGGCAGCACCGCGTTCGCGCGGATCCGGTGCCGGGACAGTTCGATCGCGATGGATTTGATCATCGCGATCAGGGCGCCCTTGCTGGCCGAGTACGCCTGCCCGCGCGGCTGACCCTGCACCGCGGCCAGGCTGGCCGTGCCGACGAGGCTGCCGCCCTCGCCCTGCTGGACCATCCGCGCGGCGGCGGCGCGCAGCGTGAGGAACGCGCCGTCCAGGTTGACCCTGGTGACGCGGTGGAACTCGGTCAGATCGGTCTCGATGAAGCGGGTTCCCGCACCGCCCACGCCCGCGTTGGCGAAGCACGAGTCCAGCCGCCCGAAGTGGCCGATGAGCCTGCTCATCGACTGCTCGACCTGGTCCTCGTCGGCGACGTCGCAGCGCAGCGCCAGCACCTCGGTGCCGTGGCGGCCCAGGTGCTCGGCGGCCTCGGCGTTGCGCTGCTCGTTGGTCCCCCACAGGCACACGCCCGCGCCGGCCGCGGCGAGGGCGTCGCCCATCGCCAGGCCGATCCCGGAGTTGCCGCCGGTGACGAGGGCGACGTGACCGCTGAGGTCGAACGGGGCGGGCTCAGGCATCGACGGCTCCGTCCGGGTCGCTGAACTCGGGGACGCGGTCGCCGAAGGCGGCTTGCACGGCTTCGACCTGGTTGGGAGTGCCGAGCAGCGCGGCCAGCGCCCGCTGCTCGGCGGCGAAGCCCTCCGCCAGATCGACCTGGCCCGCCGCGTCGAGCAGGTGCTTCGCGTGCCGCACCGCGTGCGGGTTCTTGCCCGCGATCTCCGCCGCCAGCTCGCGGGCGGCCGCGGCCGGGTCGTCGGCGAGCTTGGTGGCCAGGCCGAGCGACACGGCCTCCGCTCCCCCGACCACGCGCCCGGTGAAGGTCAGCTCTTTGGCCACGTCGCGCCCGACGAGCTCGGGCAGCACCTGGGTGCCGGTCATGTCCGGCACCAGGCCCCACTTGATCTCCAGCACGGACAGCCGCGAGTCGGGCGCGACCACTCTGATGTCAGCGCCCAGCGCGAGTTGCAGCCCACCGCCGTAGGCCACGCCGTGCACGGCGGCGATCACCGGTACCGGCAGGTGGCGCCAGACGTGCACGGCCTGCTGGCCGAGCGCTTTCGCCGGTCCGATCGGCGGGTGCGGGGCGTGGCCGCTCAGACCGTCGCCGCCCGCCATGGCGCGGAACGATTCGAAGTCCAGGCCCGCGCAGAACGACCGGCCTTCGCCGCTCAGCACCACGGCTCGCACTCGCGGTTCCTCGCGGAGCCGCAGCCCGGTCTCGGCCAGGGCGCTGAACATCTCCGGGTCGAGGGCGTTGAGCTTGTCCGGCCGATTCAGCCGCACCTGCGCCACCCCGTCGGCGATGGCGCAGGAGACGCGCTGCTGCGCGGGATCGGTCAAGGCTCCTCCTCGCGTGCGGGGCCACCCAGCACGGCCACCACCTGCGGCTGCGCACGGCTCCGCGCCACCGTAAGCCCACTCCACACGGGCAGTCAAGACTGACTGCTAGAGCTTTTCAGTCCACATCGGACGGTCGCGGTGGCGTCCTTGTCGGCGGCGTGCGGTAGTCGTATCGTCAGTGCCCGTTCGCTCCAGGGACGGTCCCCGCCGCCGTCCTCCGCCACCGCGGCCACGGTCGGCCGCCTGCTTGACCGAGCACCGAGGAGAGCGATGGACTTCACCCTGCCCGACGAGCTGGTGCGAGTGCTCGGCGAGCTCGACGCCTTCGTCGACGCCGAGATCCGGCCGCTGCAAGACCAGGACGACAACACGCGCTTCTTCGACCACCGCAGGGAATTCGCCCGCACCGACGTCGAAGCGGGCGGCACTCCGCACCCCGAGTGGGAGGCGCTGCTGGCGGAGATGTTCCGCCGCGCGGACGCCGCCGGCTGGTTGCGCTACGGACTGCCGGAGTCCGTCGGCGGCAGCGGCGGCGGCAACCTCGCCATGGCCGTGATCCGCGAACACCTGGCCGCGAAGGGGCTCGGGCTGCACAACGACCTGCAGAACGAGTCCTCAGTGGTCGGCAACTTCCCGTTCGTGCACATGTTCCTGGAGTTCGGCACCGAAGCGCAGCGCCAGGAGTTCGTCGAAGGCATGATCACGCACCGCAAGCGGGTCGCGTTCGGGCTCACCGAACCCGGCCACGGCAGCGACGCGACCTGGCTGGAGACCACGGCCGTGCGCGACGGCGACGACTGGATCATCAACGGCGGCAAGCGGTTCAACTCCGGGCTGCACTCCGCGACCCACGACGTGATCTTCGCCCGCACCTCCGGCGACGGCGGCGACGCGCGGGGCATCACCGCGTTCATCGTGCCCACGGATGCGCCGGGATTCTCCGTGGACTTCCACTGGTGGACGTTCAACATGCCCACCGATCACGCCGAGGTGACCTTGCGGGACGTGCGAGTCCCCGGGACCGCGGTGTTCGGCGAGGTCGGCGGCGGGCTCGCGCTGGCCCAGCACTTCGTGCACGAGAACCGGATCCGCCAGGCCGCCTCCGGGGTGGGGGCCGCGCAGTTCTGCCTCGACCGCAGCGTCGCCTACGCCCGCGACCGCGTCACCTTCGGGCAGCCCCTCGCGCAGCGCCAAGCCGTGCAGTGGCCGCTGGTGGAGCTGCACACCGAAGCGGAACTGGTGCGCAACCTGGTGCGGCGCACCGCGTGGGAGCTCGACCGCGTGCCGCACCACGAGATCAGCGACCGCGTCTCGATGTGCAACTACCGCGCGAACCGGCTGGTGTGCGACGCCGCCGACCGGGCGATGCAGGTGCACGGCGGGCTCGGCTACACGCGGCACGAACCGTTCGAGCACATCTACCGCCACCACCGGCGCTACCGGATCACCGAGGGGGCCGAGGAGATCCAGCTGCGCAAGATCGCCGGGTACCTGTTCGGCTACGCCGGCCCGCGGAAGAGGTGAGGCGTTGCTGCTGGTCATCGAAGGTCCGGAGTGGTGCCGATGAGCGAGGAGCTCCGCGCGCGGCTCGCCGCCCGCCTCACCGGCCTGCGCGGTGAGGCCGTCGAGGTCTCCGCTCCGCAGCGGCTCACCGGCGGAGCCAGCCGCGAGACCTGGACGTTCCGCGCCACGACCGCGACGGACGCGCGGCGGCTGGTCCTGCGCCGCGACCCGCCCGGCTACGACCGGCCGGAGTCGATGGGCGTGGAAGCGTCCGTGATCGCAGCCGCCGCTCGCTGCGCGGTGCCCGTGCCCGCGTTGCTGGACCACGACGCCGACCCGGCGGTGCTCGGCGCGCCGTACCTGATCAGCGAACACGTCGACGGCGAGACGATTCCCCGGCGCCTGCTGCGGGAACCGGAGTTCGACGAGGTGCGCCCGACGCTGGCCGCGGAGCTCGGCAGGGTGCTCGCCCGCATCCACCGCATCCCGGTCGGAGACGTGCCCGGTCTGGCGCACCCCGATCCGCTGGCGGCGCTGGAGGCCGATCACGCGCGGCACGACGAACCGCTGCCTGCGCTGGAGCTCGGACTCCGGTGGCTGCGGGAGAACCGGCCGCCGCCCGCCGGGGACGTGGTGGTGCACGGCGACTTCCGCAACGGCAACCTCATCGTCGGCCCCGACGGGTTGCGCGCGGTGCTCGACTGGGAACTGGTGCACCGCGGTGATCCGCTGGAGGACCTGGGGTGGCTGTGCGTCAAGGCGTGGCGGTTCGCCGCCGCGCCACCGGTGGGCGGCTTCGGGCGGCGCGCGGACCTGTTCGCCGGGTACGCGGAGGTCGCGGGCTGGGCGCCGGATCCGGCGGCGGTGCACTGGTGGGAGGTGTACGGGACGGCGAAGTGGGCGGTCGGCTGCCGGGACATGGCCCGGCGGCACCTGACCGGCGCGGACCGCTCGGTGGAGCTCGCCGCCATCGGCAGGCGGGTGTGCGAGCAGGAGCACGATCTGCTGCTGGCGCTGGGAATTCCACCGTCATCGGAAGATCCATCGGAACCGGACGCGCCCGACCCCGATCTGCACGGACGCCCCACTGCCGCCGAACTGGTGGAGGCGGTGGCGGAATTCCTGCGCGCCGACGCGCGGCCCGCGCTGGAGGGGCGCACCCGGTTCCACGCGCTGGTGGCCGAGAACGTGCTCGGCGCGGTGGAGCGCGAACTGCGCCTCGGCCCCGGGCAACAGCGGCGCCGTGCGGACCGGCTGGCCGCGCTCGGCCACCGGGACGAGGCCGAGCTCGCCGCCGCGATCCGCGCCGGAGCCGACGGCGACGACGTGCTCGCCGCCGTCCGCGAGGGCGTCACCGACCGCCTGCTCGTCGCCAACCCCCGCTACCTCGGGAATCCGTGAGACCCGCCGATGTGCACGACACCGTGAAAGGAGTTCCGACCATGCCCGAACTCACCGCTGTGGCCGAGGGGCTGAGCTTCCCCGAAGGACCGATCGCGCTCGACGACGGTTCCGTGCTGGTGGTGGAGATCCGGCGTGGCACCCTGTCCCGGGTGACGCCGGACGGCGCGGTCTCCGTCCTCGCCGGCTGCGGGGGCGGCCCGAACGGTGCCGCCATCGGGCCGGACGGCGCCGTGTACGTGTGCAACAACGGCGGCTTCGCCTGGCACGACCGCGAAGGGCTCGTGCTGCCCGGCCGCCAGCCCGACGACTACTCCGGTGGCCGCATCCAGCGCGTCACCTTCGACGGGACCGTGACCGACCTCTACACCGAGGTCGACGGCCATCCGCTGCGCGGCCCCAACGACATCGTGTTCGACGCCGACGGCGGGTTCTACTTCACCGACCTCGGCAAGACCCGCGAGCGGGACATGGACCTGGGCGGGCTGTACTACGCGCTGCCCGACGGTTCCCGCGTCGAGGAGATCGTGCACCCGCTGCAGCAACCCAACGGGGTCGGGCTGTCCCCCGACGGCGACCGGCTCTACGTCGCCGAAACGGGGCCGGGCCGGGTGTGGTGCTGGGACGTCACCGGCCCCGGCCGGCTGCGCGGGCGCGGTTCCGGGGCGCGCGGCGCGCAGCTGCTGCACGGTTTCGCCGGGGCGCAGATGCTCGACTCGCTCGCGGTGGACTCGGCGGGCAACGTGTGCGTGGCGACCTTGAACACCGGCGCGATCACGGTGCTCAGCCCGGACGGCGAGATCGTGGACGTCGTCGGAGTCCCGGTTCCGGACCCGCTGGTCACCAACATCTGCTTCGGCGGCCCCGAGCTGCGCACGGCCCACATCACGTCCTCGGGCCGCGGCGTGCTCTACCGCACCGAGTGGCCGCGCCCCGGTCTCGCGCCGCGGTTCACCGCGTGACCAGCACGATCACGCCGGCCTTCGCCGAACGGTCGTGCCCCGGATCCCGTCCCGGCCGTAGCGTGGAACATGACAAACAGCGAGGTGTTCGACAGTGCGTGAACGAGCCATCCGCATCGGCGATTTCTCCGGCTACCTGGGCGACCGGTTCAGCGCCGTGGACGAAGTGCTGGCCGGTGATCCGGTGGACGTGCTGATCGGCGACTACCTCGCGGAGATCACCCTCGCGGCGCTGTCGGTGCGCTACCGGCGGGATCCGGCGCGCGGCTACGTGGAGTACTTCGTCGACCAGCTGCGCCCGCACCTGGCGACGCTGGCCGAACGACGCGTCAAGGTCGTCACCAACGCGGGCGGTTTCCACGCCGCCGCTCTCGCGTCCGCGCTGCGGGAGCTCATCGCCGCCGAAGGCGTCGCGCTGCGCGTGGCCCACGTCGAAGGCGACAACGTCCTCGACCGGCTGCCCGCCTACCAGCGGGCCGGGCACCGCTTGGAGAACCTCGATTCCGGTGCGGCGCTCGCCGAGTGGGACGCCGAGCCGATGGCCGCGAACGCCTACCTCGGCGGCTGGGGCATCGCGGAGGCGCTCGCGAGCGGCGCCGACATCGTGGTGTGCGGGCGGGTCACCGACGCTTCGCTGACCTCCGGGCCCGCGGCGTGGTGGCACGGCTGGGGGCGCGAGGACTGGGACGCGCTGGCCGGGGCGGTGCTGGCCGGGCACATCATCGAGTGCGGTCCGCACGCCACCGGCGGCAACTTCTCCGGGTTCACCCGCGTTCCGGGCATGCTCGTGCCCGGCTTCCCGATCGCCGAGATCGACGCCGCGGGCAGCAGCGTCATCACCAAGCACGACCACGACGGCGGCACCGTCACCACCGACACGGTCACCGCGCAGATCGTCTACGAGATCCAAGGCCCGGCCTACCTGAACCCGGACGTCACCGTGCACCTCGACGAGGTCGCGCTGGAACTCGACGGCCCGGACCGCGTGCGGGTCACCGGCACCACCGGTTCTCCCCCGCCGCCGACGACGAAGGTCGCGGTGTTCGGGCAGCTCGGCCACCAGGTCGTCAACACCGTGTTCGTGACCGGGCTGGACGTCGACGCGAAGGTGGACCTGCTGCGCGCGCAGATCGGCCGCGACGTGCCCGAGGGCGTCACCGAGCTCGACATCACCCGGATCGGCACCGCCGCGGCGAACCCGGGCACGCAGTGGGACGCCACGGTGGGCCTGCGGGTGATGGCCACCGCCGCGGAGAAGGCTCCGCTGGAGCGGTTCGACGCGGCGGCGCGGCTCGGATCGCTGTACCTGCAGAGCATTCCCGGCTACTTCCACGACGGCGGCGCCGGGCTCACGTCCACGCCGCGCCCGCGCATCGACTACTGGCCCGCGCTGCTGCCGATGTCCGAGGTCCCGCACCGGGTCGCGCTGCCCGACGGGTCCACCGTGGACGTGAAGCCGCCGGTGCACACCGAGCCGGTGGCACCGCAACCCGTGCACGCGGAGCCCGGAAAGCCCGTCGCCACCGGGGAAACCCGCTCGGCACCGCTGGGCCTGCTGGCGCACGCGCGCAGCGGGGACAAGGGCGGCAACAGCAACGTCGGAGTCTGGGTGAGCGACGACCGCGCCTGGCCGTGGCTGCGCGACACCCTCTCCACCGAAGCGTTGCGCGCACTCGTGCCCGAGTGCGCGGACCTGGCCGTCGTGCGCCACGAATTCCCGAACCTGCGCGCGGTGCACTTCGTGCTGCGCGGCCTGCTGGGCACCGGTGGTTCGTCGAACCTGCGCGTCGACCAGGTCGGCAAAGCCGTGGGCGAGTACCTGCGGGCGAAGCACGTGACCATCCCGGTGGAACTGCTACCGGACGAAGGAGGCAACCATGTCGCTGACTGACCGCGTCGCGGCGGCCGTGGCCGAACCGGCCACCTCGGACGCGTTCGACCCGCACGCCGAGCTCGACGAGGTGCTCGCCGGTGTCGGGATGAGTTCCGGCGACACCGGCGGTTCCATCACCTTCCACGGCGCGGACCCGGTGGTGCCCAGCACGCTGCGGCTCGGCGGCGGGTCGGCGATCGCGCTCGCCGCGAAGTCGGCGGCGATCGCCAAGCTGTGGCGGTCGCGCGGCGGTGCCGGCCAGGACATCGAGGTGGACCTGCGGTCCGCGCCGCACCGGCTGTGCCCGTTCTACGACCGCAAGTGGGAACTGCTCAACGGCTATCCGCCCGCGACGGCGGCGAACCCCTCCAACGCGCTCGGCTTCGCCTTCTACCGCACCGCCGACGACCGGTGGATGATGCCGCTCAACCCCTACCCGAAGATCAAGATCGCGGCGCAGAAGCTGCTCGGCGTGCCCGACGACGCCGAGGCCGTCGCGAAGGCGATCTCCGGCTGGAACGGCCTCGACCTGGAGAACGCCGCCGTGGCGGCGGGCACCGTGCTGCCGATGCTGCGCAGCACCGAGGAACTGCTCGCCGAACCGCACTACCGCGACGCGCTCGCCGACATGCCGCTGGTGGAGATCACCAAGATCGGCGAGAGCGAGCCGGAGCCGCTGTCCGGCGGCACCTCCCCGCTCGACGGCATCCGCGCCCTGGGCATGGGGCACGTGATCGCCGGGGCGGGCGTCGGCCGGGCGCTCGCGCTGCACGGCGCGGACGTGCTGAACCTGTGGCGCCCCAACGAACTGGAGCACGACACCACCTACGTCACCGCGAACGTCGGCACCCGCTCCGCCACCATCGACCCGTACAAGCCGGAAGGCGCGCAACGGATCCGCGGGCTGCTCGCCGACGCGGACGTGTTCTTCGCCAACCGCCGCCCCGGCTACCTCGACTCCATCGGCCTGTCCCCGGAGCAGGCCGCCGAGACCCGCCCCGGCATCATCCACGCCACGGCGACGCTCAACGGCGAGCACGGCCCGTGGGCGGGACGCGTCGGATTCGACCAGACCGCGGGCAGCCTCACCGGCATGATGCACCTCGAAGGCGACGGCGACACCCCCGCGCTGCCACCGATCCTCGTGGTCAACGACTACATCGTGTCCTGGCTGCTGACCACCGGCGTCGCCGAGGCGCTGGCCCGCCGCGCCACCGAGGGCGGCAGCTACCGGGTGCACGTCTCGCTGACCCGCGCCGCGCTGTGGATCCTCAGCATGGGCGTGTTCGACAAGCGCTACGCCCAGGCCACCGCGGGCAGCGACGCCCGGCACGCCTACCTCGACCCGGAGATCTTCACCGCCGACACCCCGCTGGGCCACTACCAGGGCGTCACCGACCAGGTCCGGATGTCGGCGACACCGGGCCACTACCGCACGGTGCTGGTGCCGCGCGGCTCGTCGCGGCCGGAGTGGCTGGAGCGCTAGCACGGCCTGCGGACGCTCGTCGACCGCGTCTGATCGAGGATTTCCACCCGTGCGGCCGGTTGTGAACGGCACGACCGCTCGCCCACAGTCGACATCGGCCCCAGGGGCGGAACCGCGGAACTCGGGGTGCCCCGACGAACTGAGGAGTTGCGATGAGGCAACCGTCAGTCGCCGTGATCGGAACCGGGTTCGGTGGCCTCGGCGCGGCGATCGAACTCACCCGCGCGGGGATCGACGACCTGGTGATCTTCGAACGCGGCCAGGACGTCGGGGGCGTGTGGCGGGAGAACACGTATCCGGGCGCGGCCTGCGACGTGCCGTCGCCCTTCTACTCCTACTCGTTCGAGCTCAACCCGAACTGGCCGCGGCGGTACTCCCGCCAACCGGCGATCCTCCAGTACCTGCGGGAGGTCGCGGACAAGTACGACCTGCACCGGTACATCCGCTTCGGGACGGAGGTGACGGCCGCCGAATACGACGAAGCCACCCGCAAGTGGCGCATCAGCACCGGCCAGGGCGGAGTGGTGGAGGTCGACGCCCTCGTATCGGCGGTCGGACTCCTGTCGCGCCCCTCGTGGCCGGACATCCCCGGACGCGAGACGTTCCAGGGCGCCTCGTTCCACTCCGCGCAGTGGGACCACGACGTCGACCTCGACGGCAAGCGGGTGGCCGTCATCGGTTCCGGCGCCAGCGCGGTCCAGTTCATCCCCGAGATACAGCCCGAAGTCGCGCACCTCACGCTGTTCCAGCGCAGTCCGCCCTACATCGTGCCGCGCCCGGACACCGAGTTCGGCTCCTGGCGTCGCCGGGTGCTCGGCGCGCTGCCCGGCCTGCTGCGCGTCAGACGTGCCGCGTGGTGGGCCGTCGGCGAAACGATCGCCGTCTCCTTCCTCTACTCCCGGGTCCTGTCCCGCATCCTCACCGCGTTCAGCCGCCGCCACATGCGCAAGCAGGTCCCCGACCCGGCCCTGTTCGAGAAGGTGTGGCCGCAGTATCCCGTCGGGTGCAAGCGCATCCTGTTCTCCAACGATTACCTGCCGGCATTGGGAGAATCCAACGTCGCGGTGGTCGACACCGGCATCGAGTCGATCCACGCCGGAGGCGTCCGGGACGGCTCCGGCGAGTTCCACGAGGTCGACGTCATCATCTACGGCACCGGCTTCACCGCGTCGGACTTCCTCGCACCGCTGCGGGTCGCCGGTGCCGGCGGTCGCGATCTGCGCGAGGAGTGGTCCAGAACCGGGTCCCGCGCCTACCTCGGCATCTCGGTTCCCCACTTCCCGAACCTCTACGTGATGTACGGGCCGAACACCAACGTGGGCGCGGGTTCCATCGTCTTCATGCTGGAGCAGCAGGCGAAGCACCTCACGAGCGCGATCCTGCACAGCGCCCGGGTGGGAAGTCCGATCGCCGTCCGCCCGGAGGTGGCGGCGGCGTTCGACGCCGAGGTGCAGGGCCGGCTCGTCGACGGCGTCTGGACGAAGTGCGCCAGCTGGTACTGCGACGCCAGCGGCCGGATCAGCACCAACTGGCCCGGCACCGGCGTCGAATACCGCAGGCGCACGGCCGATTTCCGGCCGTCCGACTACGAACCCGTCGGCTGAGCCGGTTCGGGAGCCGATGCCGTCGAACCGGATCGCGATTCGGATCGGATGTCCCATTGATCCGATCGGGCACATTCGCACCGAACCGCTCCGCGACTTCCCCGCCACTGTCTAGCGTCCTAGCAGATCCGCCCCGCTCCCCGTCCGGTCGGACGGCGCGGAAGCGCGGACGCGGTGGAGGGGACGGATGCGGTGGGCGGCATCAGGCAACAGCTCAATCCCGGCGACGACTCGCCGGATGACGACGGCGACGTGCTGCAGGTGAACACCGCCGTGCTCAAGGCCTGCGGTGACGCGGCGGCCGACATCCGGGACCGGCTCGACGGCGCGCGCGAGGGCGTCGAGACGAGCGGGGCCTCGGCGGGCGCGGCGCTGTCCCGGGAGAACTTCGTGCTCGGCCGGGCGCTGACGAACGCGACGGAGACCTGGCGTTCCCAGGTCGACACGCTGGTGCTCGCCTGCGACAAGCTCGACGCCGAACTGCACGCGACGGCGCGGGGTCACGAGGCCGTCGAAGCCGAGAACGAGATGACGATGGCCGAGATCGCGAAGCACTTCGAGTGAGGAGCGGCAGTTGCTCAGCTACGACGACGTCCGCCACGCCCCGCTCGACGCGCTCGCGGGCTGCGTGTCCGACTGGACCGACCTGATCGGCAAGCTCAAGACCCTCGACGACGACATTCACGAAACGGTGCTGAAGCCGGTGCAGACCGCCGGGTGGCAGGGTGACGACGCACGGGTGGCGATCGGGTTCGCCGACGAGACGGCGAGGGAGTTCGGCGACGCGACCGCCGAGGCGACCGGCATCCGCGACATCCTCCGCGAAGCGCACGAAGCGATCGCGAAGGCGCGCGACCGACTCGTCGAGATCGCCGACGTCGACGCACCCGCGAAGGACCTCGTCGTCAACGACAAGGGCGAAGTCCGCCCGAAATCGGCAGGACCCGGTGCGGATGTCGCGTATCGCGACCAGATCGATGAGGTCGAAAAGGAGATCGAACGCGCCCTGGTCTCGGCCACCGAGGCCGACGAGAACGCGGCGTTCGCCTTGAAGTCCAACGTCGACGAGAAGCACGACTTCAACGCCCCGGAGCAATCGACGCTGGCCGCAGCGGAAGCGGCGGAGAGCGAAGCGCGGTTCCGCGAATCGGAGAAGTACATCTACGACGAGATGATGCGCAACAGCGGCTCGGACACCGTCGCGATGATCAAGGACCTGCTCCGGCCGAAGGAGTGGTGGGAGTTCGGCCGCGACCCCGCCGGGGAGACCATCGCCGCCCTGGCCATGTGGGCGAACCAGGTCCGCCCCGGCGCCGAGTGGGACCACAAACCCCTGCTGGAGGACAAGTTCGGGCTCGACGCGAAGGAGGAGTTCCAGTTCAAGGTCCCCGGTGAGGACCGCTCCGCGAGCTACGACATCTGGTCCAACATCCACTACGGTTACGTCGGCCGAGCCGCTGGGATCGACGCGGAGACCTTGATCGAGGGCGCGTCGATCGGTGAGGGCGTCGGCGAAGACGACCAAGGCGATCAGCTCACCATGCGCGCCGGGATCGAGATCTACGAGAAGTACGGCGACGACCTCACGCCGGAGCAGTTCCACACCGAGGTCATGAAGACCATCGACGAGATGGAAGCGCAGAACGTCGAACAGGTGCAGGAATGGAAACCTCGGGAGTACTGACGGCGCGGCGCCGCCGTTTCGCCCTGGTCGCGGGCGCGGTGGTGGTGCTGCTCCTGATCGCGGTCGCGGGCTGGCATCTGCCGTTCGCCGGGCAGTGGCGGGAGACCCGCGCCGCGGCGGAACTGCTGCCCGCCGAACCCGGCGCTCCCGGCCAGTGGCGGCGATCCGCCGACTTCGCGCCCGCCGCACCGTCGATGACGGGATTGCGGGACCGCTGGACCCGCGTCTGGAAGGACTCGGCGGCCGACGGCCACGAGCCGGGGTTCGACGAGACCGCGCACCGCTTCGCCTCCCCCACCTGGGCGTGGCTGACGTTCCGGCTCGGGGATCCGAGCGACCGGTACGCGGAGAAGTACGACCGCATCACCGAGGTCCCGGCACCGGTGCCGCCGGAAGCGGACGAGGCGCGGTTCTACTGCGCCCGCTTCGACGGGCGTCCTGAGGAATGCACGCGCTGGTACGCGTGGATCCGGTACGGCCAGTACATCGTGTCGGTGACGGCCGACCCGCTCGACGACGGAACCACGCCGAACCGCACCGGAGCGCGGCTGGAGCGAATCCTCGCCGAGGCGGACCGGACGTTCACCACGACGACCGCCGGCCGGTGACGACGGCGTTCCGCAGCGGTTTTCCCCGCCAGAGCGGAGAAAACCGCTGAGGCCCGTCAGGCGAGCTTGATCGTCGGGTTGCGCTGGTCGAGCCAGGTGGCGATGTCGAGCACCCGCTCGATGGCGTTGCGCTGCTCGTTGGCGATCGTCTTCCCGTCGGCCTCGGTGGCGGCCCTGAGCTGGCCCTTGTCGTAGAAGTCGAGCACCCGGTGGTTCGACGAGATCAGCTCGGCGGCCTGGGACTGGATGGCCGCGAGGTAGTTCGGGTCGAAGCTGCCCGGGTAGCCGCTCTTCTTCCGGTCCGCCACCTCGTCGGGCAAGGTGTCGCGGGTGGCGCCGCGCAGGAGGCTCTTCTCCCTGCCGTCGTAGGTCTTGAGCGACCACGGCGTGTTGAACACGTACTGCACCAGCCGGTGATCGCAGAACGGCACCCGGACCTCCAACCCGACGGCCATGCTCATCCGGTCCTTGCGGTCCAGGAGCGTCTGCACCATGCGGGTCAGGTGCATGTAGCTGACCTGGCGCATCCGCTTCTCCAGCCCGGTCTCCCCGTCCTTGAGGGGAGCCGCGTTCAACGCGGCCGAGTAGTTGTCACCGATGTAGGCGCCCAGGTCGAGCTGCCGGGTCAGCCCGTCGTCGAGCAGCCCGCCGGGGTTCAGCGGGGAGTCGACGAGCCACGGGAACGTGTCGGCCGTGCGCTGCCGCTCGTCGTGGAACCACGGGTAGCCGCCGAAGATCTCGTCGGCGGACTCGCCGGAGAGCGCCACCGTGGACTGCTCGCGGATGGCCTTGAACAGCAGGTACAGCGAGTTGTCCCGGTCGCCGAGGCCGATCGGGAGGTCCCGCGCGCCGACGGCCGCACCGCGCACCGCCGGGTCGGACAACGCGGCACCGTCGAGCACGATGTTCTCGTGGTCGCTCTTGACGTGCTCCGCGACGGCCTTCACGAACGGAGTGTCCTGGGTGGGGGCCACGTCAATGGCCCGGAAGTTCTCCGCCTGGTTGGGGAAGTCCACGGCGAAGCTGCGCACGTTCTCGCCCTGCTCGGCCAGTTGCAGCGCCGCGATGGCGGTCATGGCCGAGGAGTCGAGCCCGCCGGACAGCAGCGTGCAGCGCGGCACGTCGGCGACCAGCTGGCGGGCGATGATGTCGTCGAGCAGTTCGCGGACGCGCCCGACGGTGGTCGCGCGATCATCGGTGTGCTCGCCGACCTCCAGCTGCCAGTAGCAGCGTTCGCGCAGCCCGTTGCGGTCCACGATCGCCAGGTGACCGGGCTTGAGCTCCCGCATCCCCTCCCACGCGGCGAAACCGGGCGTCTTGGCGAACGAGAAGATCTCGCGCATCCCGTCGAGGCCGATCACGGGCTCGACGGCCGGGTTCGCCAGGATCGCCTTCGGCTCGGAGCCGAACAGCACGCCGTCGTCGGTCTCGTAGTAGTAGAAGGGCTTGATGCCCATGCGGTCGCGGATCATGACGAGCTTCTCGGTGCGCTCGTCCCAGATCGCGAAGGCGTACATGCCGTTGAGCTCGTCGGCGAGGCGCTCGCCCCATTCCAGGTAGCCGCGCAGCACGACCTCGGTGTCGGAGTCGGTGTCGAACCGGTGCCCGCGCCTGCGCAGTTCGTCGCGCAGTTCGGTGAAGTTGTACACCTCCCCCGAGTACACCATCGCGACCGCGCCGTCCGGGGTGTCGACCTTCATCGGCTGGGCGCCGCCGGGAAGGTCGATGACGGCGAGCCGCCGGTGCCCCAGCGCGGCGTGCGGAGCGATCCACGTACCGGCGGCGTCCGGTCCGCGGCAGGCCATCATCTCCGTCATGTCCCGCAGCACGCCGTCCCGCGTGCCGAGATCACGTGCGTAGGAGACCCAACCGGTGATGCCACACATACGACCACCTCAACCCATGTAGATAGCTACCCAAACTAACTAGGCACCAGCACGCTATTCCCCGGGTTGTTGATCAACGATAGAGCGATAGCGTGACGCAGTGTGACGTCACGCACAGATTGCGGGTATTGAGCGCGTGTTGCGCAACCCCGTGAACTGGATGAACGGGACGGCGCGGCCACTTCGCACATCAAAGCCGCGATTACGACAAGTGACCTTCCCTGTCGCCGTCACGTCCACGCGGCGCGCACCTGGTCGGCGACCTCGGGAGCCTGAGCTCGCCCGGCGAGCGCGGCGGCCCGTCGTCGTGCGGGGTCGAGGGGGTTGCGGCCCATGGCCTGCTTCGCCGCCGGGCCGGGGCTCACGACCACCGACCGCACCGCGCCACCGAGCGCCGCCACCTGCGCCGCGGGCCGATCCGCGCGGCGCCCGGCCGCTGTGGTGGGGGCGATGACCACGACCCGCTCGCAGTGCGCCGCGAGATCCGCGTTGGTCACCGAGCGCACCCCGCCGTCGACGTAGCGGCGCCCGTCGATGGTCACCGGCGGCCACACCAGCGGCACCGCGCAGCTGGCGGCGACGGCGTCGACCAGTGCCACGCCGCCGTCGTTCTCGAAGACCCGGACGCGTCCCGTTTCCGCGTCGACGGCCGGGATGCACAACCGCTGCCGCGGCCAGTCGTGGTGCGGCAGCCGCTGCTCGATGACGGCTCGGCGTTCGGATTCGGGCACGGTCTCGGCGCGCAGCGCCGCTCGCCCGAGCCAGGCCCGAGCGCGCCGGCGATCACCGGGCCACGCGGCGGCGGCCGCGAAGCGCGCCAGCGCCGCCGGACTCATCCGGGCCGCGATCTCGCCGGAGGCCTCGCGCAGCTGGTCCTGGAAGAGTTCGTCGAGTCCGATACCGCTGGTGATCTGCGCCGCGACGACGGAACCCGCCGAGGTGCCGACGACGAGACCGGCCGCGGACAGGTCCACGCCGAGCTCGGCGAGCCCCCGCAGCAGACCCGTCTCCCACGCGATGCCCGTGACCCCGCCACCACCGAGAACAAGACCTCGTCCACCATCGTCCATCCCCCGAATCTAACCGGCCGCTCGGGATCGGTCGGAACGACGTCGTGGTCCGGAAAACGAGCCCGGCGAGGCGAATACCGCCGGGCGCCGGGCGGGCATCGGAGTTCCGCGCGTGCGAGTTTCCCAAACTGGGGCACCGTTTCGCCTGTTCAGCGTTGTTCGAGCCGTGCGGCACAGTCCCGAACAGCGCTGGATCTGGAACACCTGGAGAAGCTGCGCTTGCATGGTCGTGGCAGCGGCGGAGAACGTCCGCGACCGCATCCACCGATCGACGCCGCGGACGACCCGCGCCTTTTCCCAGCACGACATTTCCGAGGAGGATCGCATGCGAAAACTGCTCGTTCCGGTCATCGCGCTCGCGGCCGGCCTGCTGCTGGTGCCGCCCGCGCAGGCGCTGAACATGGCGTGCACGTCCGACGGCAATTGCCATGGCCACGCCGAATTCGCCAAGAACGGCGACCACCTGTACGCCGAGGACACCTTCGCGGACGGGTTCGGCGTGTACGTGCACTACTACCGCTACGACATCGGCACGGCGGGCGAGTTCACCAACCGCAAGGGAGCGCGGACGAGGGTCGATCACGACATGAACCTGCGCGAAGGTTCGAAGATCGAATTCGAGGTGTGCCTGCTGGACAGGTACAACACCACGTTCGACTGCTCCCCGACGGAAACGACCACCGCCTAGTCCACCGCACCCGACGTGGTGCGCCACGCGGTCGGCGCCGGGCATGGGGGTGCCCGGCGACGGCCGGAGCTCGAACGAGATGGGAGCAGGTTCACGTGGAACTGACACCGCAGCAGCTCAACACGCTCAAGCGCGCACGATCGGCCGGTGACCGGCTTCGGGAAGAGCTCGCCGGTCGCACCTTCGCCGGGCGCGACGGCGGCGCGCTGGTGGAGGTCACCGTCGACGCGGACGGGGTCATCGTCGAGGTCGCGATCAACCAGAGCGCGGCCGATCACGCCGACCTGGGGACGCTCGCGCACGCGTTCGTGCGCGCGACCAATGACGCCCAGCGCAACGCCACGAGCGAGGGCGCCCAGCGCCGGGCGGAGTTGATCCGGCACATCCGAGGAGGAACGGGAACATGACCGGCGGGAAGAAGTCGAACGTGGAGGCGTTGCGCGGTTTCGCCAAGAAGGCGACCGATCTGCGCGACTCGTTGGCTTCGGTGAACGGCCGCCTCGATTCCGTGGCAACCGACCTGGCGGGCACGTCCGCGGGTCCGTGGGGAGAGTCGGCGGAAGCCGGCAAGGTCCGCACCGCACTGCTGAAGCAGGTCGAGTTGCGGAAGGACGAGGTCGGCCAGCTGCGCGCTGCGCTGAAGGAGATCGGTGACGGGCTGGCGGACGTCGCCGACACCGAAGCGGGAGTCGACAACGACAACGCCGGCCGGCTCGGCAGCCTCGAAGGGGGATGATCAGATGGCCAGGAACATCGAGGTGGCCGAGATGACGCTGGTCATCGACGAGCTCAAGCCGTACTTCGCGTTGTGCGGGCTGAGCGACCCGAACGAGGACCTCGAAGCCTTCGACATCGACTACGCGGCGATCCAGGGCACCGACGAGGCCTTCACCGAAGCGCACGCCGAGCTGGCGGACGTCGAGGAGTCGTTCGCGAAGATCCTCACGGGCGTGCGGCGGGACTGGGAAGGGGCGGCGGCCGACAGCTTCGCGACCTACCACGACCTGGTGTCGAGCGGTATGGACGACGTGCTGACCCGGATCGACTCGCAGGCTTCGGTCGTGTCCGAGGTCGCCGCTCACCTGAAGACCATCATCGGTGATGTCCACGAGCAGGTCATGGAAGCGGCCGTGGGGATCTCCAACATCATGATGGCTTCTCCGATTCCGCTACCGGGAACCGGCGGGGTCGCCGTCCAGGCATTGTGGCGGGAAGGCGAGATGGCCTCGTTCAACGCCATCACGGATTGGATGAGCCTCTTGGTCGGCGGGGTCAACGCGGGGTTGGTCCAGGTGGCCAACACGATCGCGAAGGTCGACAACGCCGAGGAGGACCTCGGGAGCCTGGCCGAGTTGACGGCACCGGACGGGTCGAAGATCAGCCCGCTCGGCCTCGACGAGGAGAAGGAATTCGGCATCGTCGTTGCTGACGGCACTCCCGAGGAGCCGGTCGTCTCCGGCTTCGAGGAGGACACCGTGGCCCGCCCGGACCAGTGGGTGCAGCGATGACGGGCCCCGTCCGGGGAGGATGGCTCCGGATCCGGCCCGAAGCGGACCCCGGCCCGGTACGTCGAGCACCCGCGGCACCGCCCCGCTGGGTGCGTGCGCGCAGCACACCTGCCGCTGCTTCGGCCGCGCCGCAGGACCAGCGGCGTCCGGAGCCGTCCGCGCCGAACGAGCAACGCCGACGCGCTCGCGCGTCGGGTCGTGCCGCACCGGACGACGACTACGAGACCTCGTCGTGGCTGGAAGATTCCGGTACCGGGGCCCGGAACAAGAGGTGGCAGGGCTGGCGTCCCGGCTAGCACCCCGGCGCCGGACAAGGGGGCGGGGCCGGGGCGCGTCAGGGGGAGCGCACCGGCCCCTCCCCGGCTTCCTCGTCGGCGCTGCCGGTTCCGGCGAGGAATGCTCCGGTCCGCGCGTCGCGGAGGCTCCGCTCGGTGCCGATCTCGGCTCGTGCCGCCGGATTCCGGTGGTAGTGCCGCAGCAGCGCGTAGAGCAGCGCGGGATCACCCGCCAGGTCGCGCCCGGGGATGCGCAGCATCGGGGAACGCGGCAGTCGGTCCTCCTTCCACAGCCGGGCGATCTGGCGCCGGGACCAGCGCGCGTCGGCGGTCGCGAGCACCCAGATCTCCGGTCCGTCGCCGGGCACGGCCCGGACTTCGGCGATGCTCGTCCACGGGAGGAAGCCATCGTGGGTCCAACCGCGGTGGTGCACGCCCGACGGAGTCAGTCGCACGGTGCCCGCCGCGAAGCTCCCCCGGAGCATGCTGGCGGGCAACGACAGCAGGACCACGGCGGCGACGGCGAGCACGACGGCTCTGCCGATCAGCGGGCGGTCCTTCTCCAACGCTCCGACGAACCCGAACACCGTCGGCGCCGCCGCGGTCAGCGCCACCAGCACGAACCCGGCGAACTGGACCCTGGAATAGGGCAACTCGACGGCCATCGCAGCCTCGTCGGTCGCCGTCAACCGCAGCGCGCCGCCCCCGGACTTCCGCATCCGCAATCGCGCGAGCACGCCCATTCCCGCCAGCTCGGTGAACAGCAGTCCGAACATCGCGACGTACCGGGTGCCCGCGGGCCAGCCCTCGACGGCGTGGTGCAGCGCCACCGCGAAGGACACCAGGGCGAGCACCGCCGAAGCCGAGACGAGCAACCACGGTCTCCAATCCGGAAACCCCGCCCACTGCTGCGGCCACGGCGCCGCGCGGGCGCTCACCGTTCGACGGCGCTTCGCCGGACGCCCGCTGATCATGCCGGAACCAGGCTGAAGGTCTGCTCGACGGATTCGGCGCACTCGGCTTCCCTGACCTCGCGCTGCGCGCCGTTCGCCGCCAGCACGGTGAAGCATCCGCCTGTCTGCGGCCTGATGCGCCACCGGCCGTCCGCGGCTTCCAGCCGGAACAGCTGGGTCCGGCTGCTGTCGGTGCAGGCCTGCGGGCGCAGCTGTTCCCGTTCACCGATGTCGATGCACCAGGTGCTGCCGTTGGTCTCCGGGTTGTAGATCTTGATCCGGTAGGTTTCCGGTCCCAGTTGCTCCCAGGCGAAGCGCTGGTCAGGGCGCGGGTCGGACTTGCAGGGACGTTCGGCGACCAGCGGATTGCCCCGCTGGTCCTTGGCCGTGAAGTCCAGGCAGGTCCCCCAAGTCGTGCGGATCGAGTACCAGTGCACGTTGGGCGGTCGCACGAGGTCCGGGCCGAAGATCGCGAAACCCGCCAGTCCCGCGCAACCCGCCGCCATCGCGACCGCGTTGATCGGCCGGAATCGGCGGAGCCGTTCCGGCCTGGCGAACGGAACGGGATCGGCGGTCGCCGTTGCGGGCGGCTCGACGCGGGCTGGAGCGACTTCGATCCGCGGCGGGGAAACGACGTCGGATCGCGCCGCGGGCGACGGGTCGGCGGCCAACCGGTCCTGGTCGGCCAGCCACCGTTCGACCTCCTGGACCGACGCGCCGCACGCGCGGACGAACATGGCGGTGACGTCCCGGCGCGGCAAGGTGTCCCGGCGCAGCGCGGAGGCCAGCGTGCTGTAGGGCAGCACGTCGCCGTTCGCGCGCGCCCGCGCCTCCAGCTGCCGGTAGGTCAGGCCCGACGACGAGCGCAACACCCGGAGCGCGTGCACGAATTCGGCGGCCGTGGTGGCGCGCGGCGGTTCCCCCTCGGCATCGGTGTTCGTGACCAACCGGGATCCTTCCGCCTTGATCGGAGCCTGCCCGCAACCGGAATGCTAGCGACCGCGGCGTCCCGCACGCAGGTACTCGGCGGTGGTCGATACTCGCTCAGCTCGTCGCGCCCGCGCGGCGGGCCGCGATGGAGTAGTCAAGCGCCTTGCGCAGGCCGGGGAGGTCGGAGTCGACGCGATCGGCCAGGGACCGGACCACGTCGCGGTGCGCGCGGCGCTCCTTCGGACTGAACGCGGTGCGCACGTCTCCTTGCAGGGCGAACGTGGCGAGCACCGCGTCCTCGATCGCGATCCCGGCCGGGTCGTGGCCGCCCAGCACCGCGTCGCGCACCCGCCCTTGCAGGAGGCGGACCCGCTCGGGGTCGGGCAGGGCGATGTCGTGGACCGGGAACAGGCCCAGCGCCCGGCGGCGGTCGGCAGTGATGACGCCGGTGGCGGCGAGCAGGTCTCGCATGGTCGCTTCCGCCGTGTGCCAGCTGTGGTCCACGACGGTGAACCACCGGCGCGGCCGATCCGGGGACACGTGGTCCAGGACCTCCGCGAGGAACGGATCATCCGGGGTTTCGGTGCTGGTACGGGCGGCTTTGCCCGCCTCGTCCCGGAACCATCCGGCGAGGGCCAGGTCGGCCACAGCGGCGGCGCGCACGAGCTGACCGCGCACCAGGGCGCTGCTGGATTCGATCCGGCCCTTCTCCACGTCGTAGCAGAGCAGGTACATCTCGTGCGGCAGCGGCAGGTTCATGGCGTTCCCTCGCGACTCGGCCGGGGCGGTTCCCCGGCGTGGACGAGGTCAGTCAAAACCGTGCCGACGCGGCATGGTCAAATCCGATCCGGAACAAGATCCGCGGAAGTGGCTCAAGTCATGCGCCGACGCTGGGGAGGTCGCCGTCCCCGCGTCGCCCCGTGCCCGGCGGCGCTCACCGGTAGCAGTAGGAGTCCGACGAGGCGTCGCCGCCTTGGAGGCGGACCTGGTGGGTGCGGAGACCGCGGAAATCCGCGCCGTGCGGGAAGAAACCGGCGTCGACGGCGAGCCCGCCCGCCGGGTCGGCGTCGAGCTTGGCCATCCAGGCGCCCACGCCGTCCGGGTAGAACTGGTCGTCCCAGGCGCCGTAGAGGGAGTTCGTCACGTACACCCGGCGGCCGTCGCGGCTGACCTCCACCATCTGCGGTCCGCCGGAGAGCGGTTCGCCGGGCGCGGCCGGGTGCTCGTGGTGGGCGGTGATGCCACCGAGCCGGACGGAACCGGTTTCGCGCGGGGACGCGGGATCGGTGACGTCGAACTGCTTGAGCTCGCCGGTCCCCCAGCAGGACACGTACAGGAACCGGTCGTCGACGGACAGGTCGATGTCGGTGATCAGCGGTGGTACCGCGCCGAACGGGCGCAACGCCGGGGGCAGCGCGTCCGGGTCGGCGGGCGCGGCGGGCACCGTGATCACCTTGTCCGCCCGCCACTTCTCGCCGTCGAGGTGCCAGCGCCACACCGACGCCGACAGGTCCTCGGTGGAGACCACCACTCCGGCGAAGCCCCAGGTCGCTTCCGGGTCGTGCGACGGGCGCAGCTCCAGCACCAT
Organism: Saccharopolyspora sp. NPDC002578; assembly: GCF_053592695.1. Classification (NCBI taxonomy): domain Bacteria; kingdom Bacillati; phylum Actinomycetota; class Actinomycetes; order Pseudonocardiales; family Pseudonocardiaceae; genus Saccharopolyspora; species Saccharopolyspora sp. NPDC002578. Next base: position 132,443 of record NZ_JBSFWJ010000002.1, read on the forward strand.
CTGGTGCTGCTCGCCCAGGTCCACGCGCTGCCGGTGCGCGCCGGCCGCGAGGTCCCAGAAGTGCAGGGCGTGGCCGTACTCGTGGGCCAGCAGCCGCTCCGGCACCAGACCGTCCTCGATGAGCGACGGCGCTGCCCACTCGCTGCTGATCAGGGTGTTGCGGTTGAGGTGCCACCAGGCGTCGTAGGCGAGGCGCTGCGGACCCCGATCGGTCTCCCACGCCCGCAGCACGTCGAACGAGTCGTGGTCCAGCAGCGCGATGCCGCCCGGCCCGTCGGCGCCGTCCCGGCCGCCGAGGCAGGTGAGGAACACGCCGTCCGGACCGCAGTGCAGCGTGTGCGGGCGGGAGTACCCGGCCTTCGCGGAGAGCTCCGCCGCCGTGATCGTCTTGACCAGGCGCGGCGCCCTCGGGTCCGGGACGGTGTCGAGCACGTGCAACCGCGAGGAGCGCAGGCCCGGCACGATCAGGTAGCGGCGCGCCAGCCCCGCCATGTCGTGGCCCTCGTGCTGGAGCGCGCTGCTGCACGCGTTCCACCCGAAGTGGTGCAACTCGTCACCGGTGCCGGGCATCTCGGTCCAGCCCACGACCCGGCCGTACTCGGGCGAGGACGGGTTCACGTCGAGCACCGCCATCGCGTCCGGGCGGCTCGCGGAACGGTCGAAAGCCGCCACGTAGGCCACTTCCTCGCGCGGCGCCGCGATCGCGTCGGCGGGGCTGCGGTAGAACGTCGGATCGGTCATGCCGGGACCTCCCGTGGTCGGCTGGTGCCCACGGGATACACCGCCGCACGGGAGGTCGCCAGCGCGTCACGCGGTCGTGGGCTGCTCCTGGCGCGCCCGGCCGAGCGCTCCGCGCCGTTCCATGAGCGCGGTGCCCCCGGCTCCCGCCAAGCCGACCAGCAGCAGCGCCAGCCACGGCAACCACCGCACGCCCGGCTCGGCGAACGCGTCCAGCAGGGCACCCGCCAGCCAGCTCACCCCGGCCGCCACCAGGCTGGAGACCAGGTAGTAGAAGCCGTAGTAGGTGCCCGCGAGCCGTTCGCTGCCGATCTCGGGCAACAGCTCCATCGCGAACGGGTTCGTCATGGCCTGCCCGACGGTGAACAGCACGATCGCGATCACCACGGGCACGAACGCCAGCGCCGTGCCGAGCGCGCCCGCCACCGGGAGGCGCTCCGGCAGCACCGGGGCCGCCAGCATCAGCGGCACGAACGAACCGCCCATGCAGCACAGGCCCAGCACGATCGACCGCCCGGAGCTCCACCGCCGGCGGCACCACTCGGTGATGCGGACCTGGCCGAACACGCCGATCGCGGTGGACACCCCGAACACCACCGCGATCGACCACGCCGCGCCGGACACGCGCTGCGCCTCCAGCGGCAACGTCAGGTAGAGCTGGTTGTAGAGCGCGAAGTACGCCGACAACGACAGCGTGAAGCCGAGGAAGCGGCGGTTGAGCACCACTTCCCGCCAGCTGCCCAGCACGCTCTGCTGCTGCGGCTCGACCTCCCGGTGCGGCAGCACCAGCAGCTGCGCGGCGGTGAGCACCGCGAACGCCACGCACGCCACCAGCGCGATGACGCGGAAGTCCACCGCCAGCAGGGCCGCGCCGAGCAGCGGCCCGACCAGCGTGCCCGCGTGCTGGAAGACGTTGAACACGGCGAACACCTCGGCTCGCCGCTCCCCCGCCTCGTGCATCAGGTAGGTGCGCACCGCCGGGTTGAACAGCGCACCGGCCAGCCCGGTGAGGATCGCCGCGGCGAACAGGCCCGGCAGCGAGGTGAACACGGCGAACAAGCCGAACGACACCACCCGCAACGCGCAGCCCGCGATGATCATCGGGCGGCAGCCGAGCCGGTCCGCGGCGGTCCCGCCGAGCAGGAACATGCCCTGCTGGCTCAGGTTCCGGACACCGAGCACCAGGCCGACCACGGCGGCGCCGTAGCCGAGGTTCCCGCTCATGTACGCGGCCAGGAACGGCATCAGCATGTAGAAGCCGACGTTGATGCCGAACTGGTTGATCACCAGCAGCTTCGCGGCCGGGGACAGCCTGGCGAACGCGGCGCGGTTCATTCCCGCACCTCGCAGACCGGGCAGCCCGCCGAACCGGCGGTGCGATGGGCGCAGGGATCGACCACCTTGCGCGACCTCCTCCAACTCGTCTTGCTGTCCACTTCGGACGGAATTCCGTCCGTTTCGGATGGTTCGGTGACCGGATCGGGCAGGTTCTGGGCGGTGTGGAAGTCCGCGTCGTAGATCGTCCGCCAGTACCGGTGCGGCCCGTCGGGGAACACGGCGGCCACCCGGTCGGAGCCCAGTCCGCGCGCGCACCAGGACGCGACCAGCGCGACCGCGCCGGTGCTCCACCCACCGGTGGCGAACGACCCCGCAGCCAGCCGCCGGCAGCCCGCGACGGCCTCCGCCGCCCCGACCCAGTGCACTTCGTCGAACGCCGCGTAGTCCACGTTGCCCGGGTGGATGCTGCTGCCCAGACCGCGCATCAGGCGCTTCACCGCCGGATCGCCGAACACCGTGGAGCCCGCCGCGTCGACCCCGACCAGGCGGGCCTCCGGACGGTGCTCGCGCAGCACCTGCGCGATCCCGGCGCTGTGACCGCCGGTGCCGACGCTGCACACCACGACCTCGACGTCGTCGAGCTGGTCGAGCAGTTCGCGGCCCAGCCCGTGGTACCCGGTGACGTTGTCCGGGTTGTTGTACTGGTCCGGCCAGTACGGGTCGGGCAGCGTCGCCATCAGCTCCCGCACCCGCTCCAGCCGGGCGCGCTGCCAACCGCCCACCGGGTGCGGCGACCGCACCAGCTCCACCCGCACGCCGTACGCGGTGAGCAGGGCGCGGGTCATGTCGTCGAGCTCGTCGTCGGCGACGACGACCACCGGATGCCCCCAGGCCGCCCCGACGCACGCCAGCCCGATCCCCAAGGTGCCGCTGGTGGATTCGACGACCGTGCCGCCGGGGCGCAGCTCGCCGCGCTCGCGCGCGCCCGCCAGCATCGCGTGCGCCGCCCTGGCCTTCATCCCGCCGGGCGCCACGCCCTCCAGCTTCGCCCAGAAACCCGGGTGCTCGAAGGCGATCGGGGTGGTGACGCGCAGCAGCGGGGTGTTGCCTATCAGGTCCAGCGGCGACTCGGACCGGGCCGGTGCCCGACCGGTCATCGCGGCGCCTCGTAGGTGTGGATCGTGGTCTCCTCGCCGGAGAGCCAGAAGAACGGGTACGGCTCCGCCGATAGCGCCTGCACCGGGCCGCCGAGCAGTTCCCGCAGCACCGCGGCCCCGGTCTGGGCGAACAGGGTCAGCGGCAGGTCGCGCGCCGCGCAGGCCGCGGCGATCTCGTCGAACGTGCCGTTGCCGAGCACCATTCCCGAGGCCAGCACCGCGTCGGCGCCCTCGATCGCGGCCGCGTGGTCGGTCAGGATCGGCTCGTCCCACTCGGTCCGGCCACCCTTGAGGTCGCACGGAACGCAGGTCAGCCCGCGCTCCCGCAACGCGGCGAGCAGCGAGTTCACCACGCCGATCACCGCCACCCGGCCGCCCTCGGGGGCCCGGGTGATCGCGGCCACCGCGCGGGCCCGCGCCATCGACTTCGCCAGCGAATCCCCCGCCGGGACCCGTACCTGGCGGGCCAGCGGGTGCGCGCCGTGCGGAGTGGTCGCGGTGAGGTAGGCGTCCAGCGCGGCCACCCGGACCGGGCGCAGCGGGTGCGCCAGCAGTTCGGCGACGCTGCGCCCGACGGTGTCGCGCACCGCGTGCTCGTCGAGCGCGCCGGGTTCCACGGCGCAGGAACCGACGGCCGGGCCGACCCGCACGCTGAGCACGGTGTTGACGTAGCCGGTGCCGCGACCGGTGTGCCGGGCGGCCTGCACGGTCAGGAACGCCACCGCGGCCGTGGTCTGCTGCGGTGTTCCCCCGTCGGCGCCGCAGAACGCGCCGGCCAGAGCGGACTCGATCAACGAGTCCGAATAGGACTGATCAGTGGTGGCAGGAACAGGACGCACGTGTCTCCCGAAGCCGGTCCGGTCAGCGACGATCGAAGGCGGGCTACGCCCGGGGGAGACCACAAGGGTCCGAGGGGAAAGTTGCGCCCGTCGGGCGCGATGCGTCGATGCGCAGCACCACGTACCTCCTCCGGAGCTCCGCGACCCCGTACGAATCGGTACGACGATGCCAGTGTCCTGGCTCGTGGATCAGAACCCTGGCCTCCGGCCTTCCCACCCTGTCGGGCAGTGGCACGGGTGGAGGCGGGCTCCCCACTCACAGTGGCGGGACCGCGCCGGAGTCACACCGGCTTCCTGAACACCGTCGCTTGAACGGGTGAAAAGTTCGCAGTCCCGCTGAGGAATGTCAAGTGCGCCGGACGTCGGAACGCAGCAGCGACGACACGCGGAAACTGCGTCCGCGCAGGTATGAGCGCCGGAAAACCGGCGCCGCCGAAAGAACTATGACGTCGATGACCCTTGCCGGAACATCGGAGCGGATGCTCGCGCGGTGTTCCGGCAAGGGCCGTGCGCGACGTTCGGCCGAGCCTCCGCGGAACGAGGCGCCCGAGACCGTCGGATAGTCGGCCGGATTGGTTCCCGGCAATTCTGGAAAAAACCGGGCGAAATTCCGCCGGAGCGCGGATCAGACCGCCACCGCTCCCATTCCGCCGCGTCCGACGGCCCGGCGGCGGGCGGTGAGGTACAGGAAGGAGCCGGGCCCGCTGGAATCCACCACGTCCAATCCGACCGACCCGAACGCCTCGGCGATCGTCTCCGGTTCGAACGACCGCAGCCCGAACACCCGCTCGTGGCAGCGCTGGAAGTAGCGCTGGAACGCGCGCGTCCCCGGCCGGTAGGTGGTCGCCGTGAAGGTGCCCGCCGGATGCAGGCAGCGCGCCACTTCCGCGATCACCCGCTGCGGCTCGGGCAGCAGGTGCAGCGCGTCGGAGCAGTTCACCGCGCCGAGGAAGGCGTCCGGGAACGGCAGCGCCCGCGCGTCGCCCTCGGTGAACAGCACGCCCGGGACCGCCGCGCGCGCCACCTCCAGCAACGGCGCCGCCGAGTCCAGGCCGAGCACCCGGTCCGGGCCGACCTGCTCGGCCAGCACCCGCGTCCAGCGCCCGGTGCCGCAGGCCACGTCCAGCACCGGCCCCGGCGCCGGGCGCAGGTTCCGCCGCAGGTAGGCGTCCTCGTCCCACGCCGTGACCGACCGGTCCCAGTTCCCGCCCGGTACCGCGCCCGACTCCGCGCGCAGCAATTCGATGCGCTGGCCCGCCGTCGACTCCTGCTCCAGCAGCCGCCGGTAGGCGCCGGACGCGGGCGTGACGGGTTCCGGCGGTTCCGGCAGCTCCGGCCAGCCGAACGCGTGGTGGATCTCGTGCTCGGCGCGCGCGCCCTGGTAGGCGCGCAGCGCGGCGGTCTCGGCGTCCCACAGCTCGGCGAGCTCCGCACCGGCTCGGACCGGACCGGTGATCGGCGCGAGGCTCCCCCAGTGCGCCGGGGACGGCCAGGCCCGGCCGATTCCCGCCGCACAGCTCGGATCGGTGAAGTCGGGGACGGTCAAGCAACGGCGGAGCCGGGCGGCGTCGTGCTCGTCCAGATCCGCCGGCAGCACCGGCGAGATCCGGTCGCGCTGCTCCGGCAGGTGCATCAGCAGGTGCAGCAGCGCGGTGCGCAGGCACGGCTCGGTGTCGGCCCGCTCCAGCAGCCGCAGCGACGCGTTGAGCCGGTCGCCGAGCACGCCCTTGATCTGTCCCGGCAGGTACGAACTGCTCTCGTCGTCGCCGAGCAGCACGCCCAGCAGCAGCGCCACCCGCGCCCGGTTGGGGTGCGGGGAGCCGGTGAGGACCTCGACCGGGCCGACCAGGTCGGCCGGGCCGGCCGCCGCCGGGTCGAGCAGCTCGCGGGCGAGCCGGGCGAAGGCGACGTCGGACACCTGCGGGTCGTGGTGCACGAGCGCGGCGCGCAGTCCTCCCCACCTCGCCGTATCCGGCGCCGGGTCCGGCTGGGCTGTGACCCGCGGGAGGCCCGGTTGCTCTTGAGCACGCATCTGCTCGACTCCTTCGCTGTTGCACCGGGACCGGCCGTGCCGGGCGAATCCGGCTCGGCGCAGTCGAATTCGGGGTGACCGGGGAACTCGGTCCCGCTGGAGAAGCAGGTCCCGCTGGAGGACGTCGGCGAGCGCGGGGCACTGGCAGGTCCGCGGAGTCCGAGACGGGATCGCGGCGGCAGGCGCGTCGTTGCGCCGAATCGCGGCCGGCGGAGATTCGCACAGCGCCGGTGGGACGCCCGGACTTCCTCGTCCGAACGGGAAGCACCCGGTGCCCGGCGATCCGCAGCGGACGCCGGTCCGGGAAGACCGCGATGAATCCATCATGGACGAGCGGGTCCCGCCACGACGACCACCGAAAGCGTTTTCCTGCGTCCCCGCGTTGAGTGATCGCGAGCGCGGACTCGATCACGGACGGTCGAACTCGGATCGGAGTCCACGCGAGACCGGCGGGACGTGCCCGCCACCAACGGGTTGTGGTGCCGGATCTTCCTTGTCAGGAGCGGACCGTCGCTGACACGCTCGGCCGCGCACCTCCGACGCCCGATCTCCCGGCAGGTGCTCTCCCGGATCCGAGCCGATCAACGGGACGCGGCCGGCATTCGCCGCCACCGCGCGACATCCGCTCCGGAATCCACCTCAGCGGCCTCCTGCGCGGGCAGGCTCGCCCGTCGTCGCTCCGGAGCACTTCCCCGCAATTCCACTGTGGACAGATTGGGAGCGATCACGATGCGCGAACGGTTACCCGAGCCGTCGACGCGGAACGCGCGACGGGCGGCCGTCCGATGACCGGCGCCGGCCGCGGGGACGGCGCGGACCTGAGCAGCGAGATCCAACGCGCCCAGGCGATCCTCGGCGACCTCTGCTTCGGCTCGACGGCGCGCCACCCGGAGGACCGCATCCGCGACCACCTCGAACTGGACCCCGCCGAGATCACCGAGCTCGAACTGGAACTGCGCAGCCGCCACCGCATCGACCTCGACCTGTGGGGCGTCTACGACCACACCTTGAGCGAGCTCGCCGTCCTCCTCGCCCGCGCCGCCTCCCCCGAGTCCGGCGGCCCCCAGAACCTCGACCGCTGACACGACACCTCGAAACAGCGACGCAGGCGTGCGGTGCCACCCGATCGGCCCAGCGGTGGTCCGGTTCAGGACACGCTCCGAAGGGAGCGCTGGGCCGGGCGAGCAGCCGTGCCTCTCGATCGAGTGCACCTGTGTTCGCGATCTTGGCCGCCGCCGCGAACTCTGGTTGCCTGCTCCATCGAGACCATCCCCCGCTGGGCCGTCAGGACGATCCGCCGCGGATCGCGGGCCCGAGCGGAACGATCCCCGCCGGACCGGCGGAGTTAGGACAGGTGCGCACGTGCAACCGTTCCAGCTGCCCGAGTTCTACGTGGCTCATCCGGCGAGGCTGAACCAGCACCTGCAACGCGCCCGTCGACACACCAAGGAATGGGCCTACGAGCAGGACATGATCGACGTCCCGCAGCAGGGCGTCCCGATCTGGGACGAGCAGGACTTCGACTCGCACGACTACGCGCTGCTGTGCGCCTACACCCACCCGGACGCGCCCGGCCCCGAACTGGACCTGGTGACCGACTGGTACGTGTGGGTCTTCTACTTCGACGACCACTTCCTGGAGCTCTACAAGCGCAGCCACGACATGGCCGCCGCACAGGAGCACCTGGACCGGCTGACGCTGTTCATGCCGATCGACGGCGAGATCACCGAAACCCCGCGCAACCCGGTCGAAGGCGGGCTCGCCGACCTGTGGAACCGCACCGTGCCCGCGCGCTCCGAGGACTGGCGGCGGCGGTTCGCCGAGAACACCCGCCACCTGCTCGACGAGTCGCTGTGGGAACTGCACAACATCAACCGCAACCGGCTGTCCAACCCGATCGAATACGTGGAGATGCGCCGCAAGGTCGGCGGAGCGCCGTGGTCGGCGAACCTGGTGGAGCACGCGGTGAACGCCGAAGTGCCCGCGGGCATCGCCGCGTCCCGGCCGATGGAGGTGCTGCGCGACACCTTCTCCGACGCGGTGCACCTGCGCAACGACCTGTTCTCCTACGAGCGCGAAGTGCTCGACGAAGGTGAGCTCTCCAACGGGGTGCTGGTCTTCGAGCGGTTCCTCGACTGCACCACGCAGGAGGCCGCCGAAGCCGTCAACGACCTGCTGACCTCCCGCCTGCACCAGTTCGAGCACACCGCGCTCACCGAGGTGCCCGCGCTGTTCGAGGAGCACCAGGTGGACCCGCTTTCGCGCGCCGGGGTGTTCGCCTACGTCAAGGGCCTGCAGGACTGGCAGTCCGGCGGGCACGAGTGGCACATGCGGTCCAGCAGGTACATGAACGGCGGGACGCGCGACGAACCCGTGCCCGCGAACGGCTTGAGCGGACCGACGGGCCTGGGCACCTCCGCCGCGCAGATCGCGACGTCGGTGCTGCGCACCGCACCGCAGCGGGCCCGCTCGTTCCGCCACGAGCCGTACCGGCGGGTCGGCCCGGTGCCCCGCCAGGACATGCACATGCCGTTCACCGCGAAGTCCAGCCCGCACCTGGAGCGGGCCCGCGAGAACGTCGTGGAATGGGCGCACCGCGTGGGGATTCTCGACGGTGTCGTCTGGAACGAGCGGCTGATCCGCGACTTCGACTTGGCGCTGTGCGCCGCGGGCATCCACCCGGACGCCGCCGCCGAGCAGCTGGACTTGAGCACGGGCTGGTTGGCGTGGGGCACTTACGGGGACGACTTCTACCCGGTGATGTTCGGCCGCACCGGTGATGTCGCGGCCGCCAAGGTGTGCACGGAACGGCTGCCGCTGTTCATGCCGGTCGAGGACGAGCCGACACCGGCGCCGGCGAACGCGCTGGAGGTGTCGTTGGCCGACCTGTGGCAGCGCACCACCGCGCCGATGGGCGTCGACGCGCGCCGCACCTTCCGCCGCACCATCGAAGTGATGATCGACAGCTGGTTGTGGGAGCTCGGCAACCAGGTGCAGAACCGGATCCCGGACCCGGTGGACTACATCGAGATGCGGCGGCGCACCTTCGGTTCGGACCTGACGATGAGCCTGTGCCGCCTCTCGCACGGCAACGCGGTTCCGCCGGAGATCTACCGGACTCGCACGCTGCGCTCCATCGAGAACTCGGCCGCCGACTACGCCTGCCTGCTCAACGACGTGTTCTCGTACCAGAAGGAGATCGAGTTCGAAGGCGAGCTGCACAACTGCATCCTCGTGGTGCAGAACTTCCTGGACTGCGACAAGGACCGCGCCGTCGCCGTCGTGGTGGACCTGATGAACGCGCGGATGAGCCAGTTCCAGCACGTCGTCGCCGAGGAGCTGCCCGCCCTGTTCGAGCAGTTCGACCTCGACGCCGGTGCCCGCGAGGTGCTGCTCGGCTACGTGGAGGAACTGCGGAACTGGCTCTCCGGCATCCTCGTGTGGCACGACGGCTGCCACCGCTACGAGGAGTCCGTGCTGCGCCACCAGCCCGCGGCGGCTCCGATCGTGGCGGCGGCGGTGCTCGGCGGACCGACCGGCCTGGGCACCTCGGCGGCGCGCATCGCCACGACGCTGAGCCGGGCGTAGGAACCCTGTTCGACCGGGCGCGGTGCTGGTCGCCGCGCCCGGCCTGAGGTTCAGCGTTCCGGCGGGCCGGACGGGTGCTTCGCGGCGGCGAACTGCCCGGTGGCGACGAGGACGACGACGAGCACGAGCGGCACGATCCACCCGCTCCAGCCGAGGATCGTCGCCTGCGTGGTGTCGACGTTCTCCCCCGCCTGCGCGAACAGCAGGTAGGTGCCGCCCGCGGCGTTGAACGCGCCGTGCGCGAGGGCGGCGGGCCACACCGATCCCGAGCGCAGCCGCAGCCAGCCGAAGACCGCGCCGACGAGGACGCACATGCCGACCATCGCGGCCACGCCGAGCAGGCCCGGCGCGTCCGGGTAGTTGTACCCGAGCAGGATCAGCGGAGCGTGCCAAGCGCCCCAGATCACGCCGGAGATCAGCACGGCCGCCAGCGGACCTAGCGGCATCAGCTTCGGCAGCAGCCATCCGCGCCAGCCGAGTTCTTCGCCGAGCGCGGGGAGGAGGTTGACGAACGCTCCCAAGGGGAGCGCGGCGAGCTGGACGGCGATGAGCGCACCGACCGGCACCGGAAGCTCAGCCCCTCCGGTCTGCTCGCCGAGGACCTGCCGGAACGCGGAGAAGTTCGCGAAGTCGGCCGGGTAGACGCCGAGCAGCGCACCGACCGGGAGCGCCGCCAGCACGAGCGCGATGGACGTGACGATCCCCAGCGCCGCGAAGCCGAGCACCCTCCGGACGGGGCGCAACGGCCACAACCCGAGCGCCCAGGCCGGGCGCTGCCGCCGTTCCACGAAGCGCACGACGACGAGCGCGGCGATCGCCGGGGTCGTCATCATCGCCACGGACACGAGCGGGAACCAGGGGTCGGCGAGCCCGTCGCCGAACCAGAGCGGGAGCGCGACCAACCAGGCCGACACGACGGCGAGGGCGACGAACGCGCCGATGGCCCGCAGGTCGCTGCTGCTCACCCGTCCTCGGGGCGCGGACTTCTCGGCCACGGCGGGAGGTTCGACGTTCACGGCGTCCGCCCCTCGACGATGTGCAGGCCCGCGATGGTCCGGTCGTCGCGGAAGGTGATCCGCGCCGTGTAGTCGCCCGCCTCCAGCGAGAGCGGCGTGTTCGTGATCGTCACGTCGCTCGCCCTGGCGACCTCCGGTTCGCCGTGCCCTTCGAACTCGCCCGACAGTCCGACGAGCTGCGCCCACGCGGCGGCGAGCGCCTCCTCCGGCAGGCCCTCTCGCATGGTCGGATCGAACTGCTCGGTGACGTGCGACCACTTCCCGGCCGCGAGATCGTCGATCACCGCGACGGCCAGTTCGGCGGCGCCCTGCAGTGGCGTGGTGTTCATGGGTTCCCCTGTTCTCGGATCGGTCGGCTTGCCGTAGCGCTGGAACGCCGCTTGCCGGCTCACGCCCAGTGCGTCGCCGACGACCTGCCACGTGGCTCCGTCGCGCCGAGCCTGCTGCACGACGGCGCGCACCACGTCGTCGGCGGCCGCCTGGATGCGCACGGCGCGTTCGATCGAGTCGGCCCCGCCGTCGGGAGCCGTCAGGACGCGCGACGCGAGCAGCGCCTCCGTGCGCGCCGCCAACTCCCGCAGCGCAGCTGTCAAGTTTTCCTGCACATGTAAACCTTACCTTGACACGCACGGCGCACGCCAGGCGGTGGCACAAGACCACCGGCCCGAGCCGCGTCGATCACGACTTCGCGCCACCCCTCCCGCTCCCGTGATCTTCACCATGAATCCCAGGACGTGGCACGCAGGCGGCGCTCCGAAGACGCCGCACGACCGGGGTGTGCAGTAGTTTCGTTCCCGGAGCGGGAGTTCCGAGCAGGATTCCCGGCACCTCGTCGTTCTCGGGCCGGATCAGGAGTCCTCATGTGTCGTTTGCTCGGTGTCGTCGCTCGGCGCCCGGAGCCGCTGGGCGAGCTGCTCGCGGAGGAAATCCCCGAATTCGTCGCACTCTCCCGCGAGCACGGCGACGGCTGGGGCGTGGCGTCGTGGTCGGGCACCGCCCCGGCGGTGGCGCGCGATGTGGAGGCCGCGCACCGTTCCGCGCGGTTCGGCATGGTCCGGCGCACCACGACCGACGCGGGCCTGCTGCACATCCGGATGGCCAGCGCGGGATCACCGCTGACCGTGCAGAACACGCACCCGTTCACCGGCCGGCGAATGGCCTTCGCGCACAACGGTTTCTTCAGCCCCCGCGACGCGCTGGACGAGCTGATCCCGGCCGATCTGCTGGCGACCGCGACCGGCGACACCGATTCGGAGCGGTACTTCCTGCTGCTGCGCGGCCTGCTGCGGGAGCACGAACCGGCGGCGGCGCTCGCGCTGGCCGCCGAGCGGATCCGCCTGCGCGCCACCGCGTTCGCGAGCCTGAACTGCCTGCTGCTGACCGACGACGCCCTCTACGCCTACTCCGAGCAGAACCCGGACTCGGAGGTCGCCCGGCGTCGCGGACCGGAGTTCTTCCGGCTGCACTACCAGATCACCGAGGACCGGGTGGTAGTCGGATCCAGCGGCATGCCGCGCGCGCAGCGGTCGTGGACGGAGCTGCCCGAGCGCCACGTCCTGGAGATCCGGCGCGGCGACCTCCGGGTCTCCGCGCACCCGCCCCTTCCCCCGGTCGCCGCCGCCTCGTAGTCATCGGAATGGGCCGGATGGCGCACACTGCCTTGCGCCACAAGGCGATTCGCCATCGTCCTGACCGGAGTGGACGCTCCGCTCGCGCACCGGCGAACTCGCCCGTTCTCACGATGCGATACGAAAATACCGACTATTCGACACGATTCGGACATGTGCGCGGACTGTCCTGGGCGGATTTTGCCGTCGAATCGTGCGCTGCGGTAGAAACGATCACGCACTTGATCAGCAAGTGCTCGCGCCCGCCAACATCGTTGTGGTGGACCGATTCTCGCTCGTGACGCCGCGGGCACCTCCCCGCCTCAGCGCGGTGCCCCCGCGCGTCTCCACCTCTTCCGGGAAGCCGAAACATGAACAGCCCCGCGCCCGCAGCACCCCCACCATCCACATCGGAGGCACCCGCCCCGGAACCACGCCTGCGCAAGGATCTCGGCTTCTGGAGCCTGACCGCGATCGGGTTCAGCGGCATCATGGGCTCCGGCTGGCTGTTCGGCGCGCAGTACGCCGCGCAGGCCGCCGGGCCCGCGTCCGTGCTGTCCTGGCTCGTCGGCGGCGGCGCGTTCACGCTCATCGCGCTGGTGCTCATCGAACTGGGCGCGTCCCGCCCCGTCGCCGGCGGGATCGTGCGGTGGCCGTTCCTGTCCAACGGCCCGCTCACCGCGGCGATCGTCGGGTGGTCGGTGCTGCTGGCCACCAGCAGCGCGACCGCGGCCGAGGCCTCCGCGATCACCCAGTACGCCAGCCACTACCTGCCGTGGCTGTACGAGGACGACGCGCTGACCGCGCCCGGCGTGCTGCTCTCGGCGGCGCTGCTGGCGCTGGTGATGGTGCTGAACTGGTTCGGCGTGCGGCTGTTCGCCCGGATCAACTTCGCGCTCACCGCCATCAAGTTCAGCGTGCCGGTGATCACCCTGGTGGCGCTGCTGATCTCCGGGTTCAGCGACGGCAACGACACCGTGAACGCGGGCGGCGGCTTCGCGCCGTACGGCTGGTCGGCGGCGCTGAGCGCCGTGGCCACCGCCGGGATCGTCTACACCATCAACGGCTTCGCGCCGACGATCGACCTGGCCGCCGAGGCCAAGGACCCGCGCCGGGACATCCCGCGCGCGGTGCTGACCGCGATCGGCCTGGCGGTGCTGCTCTACCTCGGGTTGCAGCTCGCGTTCCTGTTCGCGGTCCCGGAGAGCACGCTGGCCGCGGGCGGCTGGCACGGCATCGACTTCAGCTCCCCGTTCGGCGAGCTCGCTCTGCTGCTGAACCTGGGCTGGCTGGCCGCGCTGCTCTACGCCGACGCCGTGGTCTCGCCCGGAGGCGCGCTGCTGGTGGGCATCGCGGGCAACAGCCGCGTCACCTACGCGATGGCGCGCAACGGAGTGCTGCCGCAGTCGGTCACCCGGGTGCACTCCGGTTCCGGGGTGCCGCGCGCCGCGCTGCTGGTGAACTTCCTGCTGGCGCTGGTGCTGCTGGCGCCGTTCGACGGCTGGCAGGACATCATCGGCGTGGCGGGCAGCCTGTTCCTGCTGAACTACTCGGTGGCGGCGGTGTCCGCGGCGGCGTTCCGCCGGGCTCGCCCCGACGCCGTGTCCGGCTGGGTGCCGGGGATGCGCTGGATCACGCCGCTGAGCTTCGTGGTCTCCGCCGAGATCATCTACTGGTCGGAGTGGGAGAAGCTGAGCGTGGTGCTGCCGCTGGCGGTGCTGGCCGTGCCGCTGTTCGCACTGGTCACCAAGCAGCGCGGGGCCTACCTCGGTCAGCTGCGCCAGAGCGCGTGGCTGATCACCTACCTGGTGGTGCTGTTCGCGATCTCGGCGCTGGGCGGCTTCGGCGGCGCCGGGCTGATTCCGGCTCCGGTGGACACCGCGCTGGTCGCGGTCGTCGCGCTGCTGATCTTCTTCTGGGGAGCCCGTTCCGGCGTCCGGCATCTGGCGAACTCCGAGGCCGACTCCGACGAGCGCGAGATCACCGACTGATGCCCGCGTAGATCATCGAGCCGCGGAACCTCAGCGGCTTCCTCGCTGCGGGATCGATTCCTCGTGCAGCAGCGTGTCCTCGCGAGGGAGCCGCTGAGAACCCGCCGGTGTCGTTGTGCTCTGGCTGGTCACCGCTCAGCGGCTCCGCCGCTGACAGGACAGCGACCACGAACGCCGCTCACCTCGAACGACAAGATCAAAGACAGGCGGTCAGCGGCTTCCTCGCCGCGGGATCGATTTCTCAGGTAGCTCCGGGATACACGACGAATCGCCGTCCCCGTGAGGAAGCCGCTGCGCACTCGCCGGTGGCCGGCTTCGCGACCTGGTGCTTCCCGCACGCGAGCGCGGGACGTGACGAACAAGAAGCCGGCCGGGAGAATTCCCGGCTCGCGTTCGTCGTCCCGCATCGTGGCCATCGGGGCGCGAGCTTGACCTGGGATGGCCGCGCGAACGTAGAGTTCTCTGTGCGGTGGGCGAGAAATCCCGCCTCCTCGGCGAACGCCGGTGGCGGTGGCTCCCCGCGCGGCGGCGAGGAGGGATCGATGCGGGCACCGGTGCACGGCCCCGGATTCCGCGGTGCCAGGCGGCGCCACGTCGACCTGCAGCGCGTGAGCAGCGCGAGCTGTCCGCGCTGAACGGAAGACCCCGCGTCCACCGCCGCGCAGCCGGAGGGCCGCTCGTCCCGGCCCGTCCGGCGCGTTCCCACCGCAGGAGAGGTCTGCCCTCGCATGTCCGAGAACCCGCTGCACCTGGCCGTCGCGCTCGACGGCGCAGGCTGGCATCCCGCCGCCTGGCGCGATCCGAACGCCACTCCGGAAGCCCTGTTCACCCCCGGTTACTGGACCGCGCTGGTCCAGGCGGCCGAGCGGGGCCTGCTCGACTTCGCCACGATCGAAGACGCGCTGGGCCTGCAGTCCGACGACCACCTCAGTCGCACCGACCGCCGCACCGACCGGGTGCGCGGGCGGCTCGACGCCGAGCTGATCGCCGCCTTCACCGCGCCGCTGACCAGCCGGATCGGCCTGGTTCCGACGGTCACGACCACGCACACCGAGCCGTTCCACATCGCCTCCGCCCTCGCCACCCTGGACCACAACAGCCTGGGCCGGGCCGGGTGGCGGGTGCAGACCTCCGTCCGGACCGACGAGGCCGCGCACTTCGGCCGGCGCGCGCTGCCGGAGATCCGGCGCGAGGCCCTCGGCACTCCGGAGGTGGACGCGGCGGTCGCCGACCTGTTCGAGGAGGCCGCCGACGCCGTCGAGGTGGTGCGGCGGTTGTGGGACAGCTGGGAGGACGGCACCGAGATCCGCGATGCCGCGACGAACCGGTTCCTGGACCGCGACAAGCTGCACCACGTCGACTTCAGCGGGCGCTTCTTCTCTGTCCGCGGGCCGAGCATCGTGCCGCGTCCGCCGCAGGGGCAGCCGCTGGTCGTGGCGCTGGCGCATGCGCGGGCCGCCTACGAGCTCGCCGCCAGGTCGGCGGACGTGGTGTTCACGACGCCGCGCAACGCCGCCGAGGTTCCGGGGATCGTGGCCGAGGTGCGGGCCGCGGAGCAGGCCGTGGGCCGCACGGGCGCGCCGCTGCGCGTGCTGGCCGACCTCGTGGTGTCGGTCGACGACGACGGGCAGGAAGCGCGGGACCGGGTGCGGCGCCTCGACGAGCTCGCCGAGCAGCCGCTGCGTTCGGACGCGGCGGTGGTCGCCGGTTCCGCGACCGAACTCGCCGACCTGGTGCAGGAGTGGCGGGCGGCCTCGCCGGAGCTCGACGGCTTCCGGCTGCGGCCCGCGGTGCTGCCCACCGACCTGGACGCCATCGCCGACGGCCTGGTGCCGGAACTCCAGCGGCGCGGCGCGTTCCGCTCCGCCTACGACACCGACAGCCTGCGCGAGCGGTTCGGGCTGCCCCGCCCGGCCAGCCGGTACGCGACGAACGAGGAGGTGGCCCGATGAGCGCGGACCGCAAGCAGGTGATCCTGGGCGCCTACTTCCCCGGCGTCAACCACGACACGGTGTGGAGCGACCCGGCCTCGGGCAGCCACATCGACTTCGCGTCCTTCGAGCACTGGGCGCGCACGGCGGAACGCGGCAAGCTGGACCTGCTGTTCCTCGCCGAGGGGCTGCGGCTGCGCACCCGCGGGGACGCGATCTTCGACCAGGACGTGGTGGGGCGGCCCGACACGTTCACCGTGCTGGCCTCGCTGGCGGCGATCACCGAGCACATCGGGCTGGCGGGCACGATCAACTCGACGTTCAACGAGCCCTACGAGCTGGCGCGCAAGTTCGCGTCGCTGGACCTGCTCTCCGGCGGGCGGGCCGCGTGGAACGTGGTGACCAGCTTCGACGCGCCGACCGGGGAGAACTTCCGGCGCGGCGGGTTCCTGGCTCCTTCGCAGCGCTACGAGCGGGCCGGGGAGACGCTGGAGGCGGTCCGCCGGCTGTGGGACTCGTGGGGCTCGGACGCGGTGGTGGCCGACCGGGAGAGCGGGCGGTTCCTGCGCGACGAGCACGTCGGCGACTTCGCCGTGCGGGGCAACCAGTTCGACATCGCGGGCAGGTTCTCCACACCGCGCTCCCCGCAGGGGCATCCGGTCGTGCTCCAGGCCGGTGAATCCCCGGCCGGGCGCGATTTCGCCGCGAAGCACTCGGACGCGATCTTCTCCCGGTACCAGCAGTTCGACGAGGCGCGGGCGTTCTACACCGACGTCAAGGCCCGGGTCGCCAAGGCCGGGCGGAACCCGGACGAGGTGAAGATCCTGCCGTCGGCCGCGGTCATCCTCGGCGACACCGAGGCGGAGGCGCACGACCGGCACGCCGACGTCCGCAGCCGCCAGGTGGACCCGCTGACCTCGATCGTGCTCGCCGAGATGGTGTGGAACCGGGATCTGTCCGATGTGGACCCGGACGGCCCGGTCCCGGACCTCGAGCCCACGCCGGACGCGCCGAAGTGGATCAAGGGGCGGGCACCGCTCACCCAGGACGCGCACGCCACGGCCGAAGCCTGGCGGGAACTCGGCCGCACCGAAGGACTGTCGTTGCGGCAGGTCGTGACGAAGGTCTTCGACCGCAACGTCTTCGTCGGCACTCCGGGCAAGGTGGCCGCCGAGATCGAGCGGTACGTCGAGCAGGAGGCGGTGGACGGGTTCATCCTCGGTTCGCACGTCAGCCCGTCCGGGCTCGACGAAGTCGTGGACCGGGTGGTGCCGCTGCTGCAGGACCGCGGCGTGTTCCGCACCGAGTACACCGGCACGACGCTGCGCGACAACCTCGGCCTGGAGCCCGCCGAGCGCTTCGGCGAACCGGCCTCGGCCTGACGGCGCAACGGCCTCTTCGTCCGAGCGGGTCGGGCGAAGAGGCCGTGCACGTCACCCGTGAAATCGGAACCAGCCCTACCGTCCCTGCGACCGGGTGCGGAGCCGTCGGTCAGCGCGAGCTCGGCTCGTCGCCGACCGCGGTGCGCGCGCCGGGGTCACCCGAAGTCCGGGGCCGGTCCCAGCGAGTTCAGCGCGGCGACGATCGTCCGCTCCTCGTACCGGAAGTGCTCTTCCAGCTCCGCCGCCAGCCGGTCCAGTTCGTCGCGCAGCGCCTCCGAGTCGGACCGCCCCGGTCGGTGTGCGCGGACCAGTTCGCCGAGCTCCGCCTGCATCCGGTCCACTTCCCGGTGCTGCTCCCCGAGCTCGGTGAGCGTCGTAGCGAGTGCGGGGAACCGCTGCGCCAGCAGGGGAAAAGCGCCGCCGTCCTCGCCGGTGTGGTGCTCGGTGAGCGCGGAGCAGAACGTCCGGCAATGCGCGCGCAGCTGCGCCCCCAGGTCCTCGGTGGCGTCGTGGTCGAGGCGGTCGCGCAGCGCGGTGAGTTCCGCGCGCAGCCAGTCGTGCGCCTCGACCAGGAAATCACCCAGGCCGCGGGTCCCACCGCCGGTGGCGGGTGAGTGCCGGAAATCGGGCACGTCTGCAGGGGATTCGCTCTCGGGAGTCATGGATTCCTTCCCATTCGATCCATCGGACCGGAGGGGCGGATTCCGCCGGAGGAGGGCGCGCGGAGGCCGGGTCGAACGCGCGGAGGAGCACGCCGATCGCACCCCGGCACACGGGGCGACCACGATCGATGTGACGAGAAGACCCGGAGAGCACGGAGGATCGCGCGTGCGTGCGCGCAACTCTCAGAACCGCGTCGAACTCAAGAAATGGCGGAAGCCACTACCTCCAGCGTCGGGCCCATCCGGGGCGCGGCGAAAGACTACAACGCCGCCGCATCGCCCGGCAATCACCGCCCGGTTCAGGTCAATCCGAGCATCGCTTCGGTGGTGTCCCACAGGTTCCGCGCCAGCGCTGGATCGCGCGCCTGCTTCGAGGTGGGGGCGTTCGCCCGCATGCGGTGGAAGTACTGGCCGTTGACGCTGCGCGGATCCGCCAGCGAAGCCAGGTGCACCAGGGGAGCGGCGCCCTGCTCGTTGCCGAGCAGCAGGGTGCGTCCCGCCGCGGTGCCGTACACCAGCGACACGGGTCCCCTGCTGTCGCGTCCGAAGCTGGAACCGACCGTTCCGGGGTGGAAGGCGACGGCGCTGATCCCCGTCTCCGGGGCGCGCCGGGCGAGCTCCCGCGCGAAGATCAGGTCGGCGAGCTTCGCCGAGCCGTACACCCGCAGCGAGGAGAACCGGCGGCGCGCGAAGTTCAAGTCCGCCAACGAGATCCGGCCGAACCGGTGCCCCATGCTGCTGGTCACGATCACCTGGGCCCGCGAAGCGCTGAGCCGCTCGTGCAGCAACGCCTGCAGCAGGAACGGGGCCAGGTAATTGCTCTGCAAGGTCAGCTCGAAACCGTCCTCGGTGACCTCGCGCCGCGGAACGACGCCGCCCGCGTTGTGCGCCAGCACGTCGATCACCGGGCACCGCCGCAGCAGCCGGTCCGCCAGCGACCGCACCTGCCGCAGCGAGGCGAAGTCCGCGATCAGCGGCTCCACGCCGAGTTCCGCCGCCACCGCACGGGTCTTGTCCGCGGACCGACCCACCGGCACGACGGTCGCTCCGCGCGCCGCGAGCTCCCGCGCGGCGGCGGCACCGATCCCGGCGCTCGCCCCGGTGATCACCACGGTCTTGCCGGTCAGATCTTCGGACACCGCTCCTCCTCGAACCCGCGTCGACCCGCATCCTGTCAGCGGGGCGTCGAAATCAGGCGGCGGGACATCCGGACGACTCGGCCTTCGCCGCGTGGCAGATGACCGCGTCGAGTCGGTCGCGGGTCGCGACGAGCTCGTCGATCTGCCCGTCGATGCGGTCGCGCTCGGCGGTGAGCCGCCCCAGCAGGTCCGGGGTGACCTCGCCCGTCTCCACGCACGGCAGCAGGCTCAGGATCGTCTTGCTGGACAGTCCCGCGCCGTAGAGCTGCTGGATCAGGCGGACCCGGTCGACGGCGGAGTCCGGGTAGGTGCGCTGCCCACCGGCGCTGCGCTCGGCGCGCAGCAGGTGCTGCTCCTCGTAGTACCGCAACGCCCGCACGCTCACGCCGGTGTTCGCGGCGAGCTCCCCGATCCGCATCGCGCCTCCCGCGAGTAATCCGGAACACATTTCTTGCCTCTGACGTCAACGTCAGGTTTTAGCCTAGCGCAAGTACATCGCACGCCACCAGGCCGCTAGGAGTCCCCCGTGTCCAGCCCCCACCCCGCCGCCCGCGCCGCCGAGGTCCTGTCCCGCCCGTTCGCGCTGGGCGGAGCGACGTTGCCGAACCGCATCGCGATGGCCCCGATGACGCGCGAGTTCTCGCCCGGCGGTGTTCCCGGCGCCGACGTCGCCGCCTACTACTCGCGCCGCGCGGCGGCGGGCACCGGCCTGATCATCACCGAGGGGACCTACGTCGACCACGCCTCCGCCGGGCTCAGCGACCGGGTGCCGCGCTTCCACGGCGAGGACGCGCTCGCGGGCTGGAAGAACGTCGTCACCGAGGTGCACCGCGCGGGCGGCAAGATCATGCCGCAGATCTGGCACGTCGGCATGGCCCGCACCGCCGGAGCCCCGCCGTTCCCGGACGCCCCGCCGATGGGCCCCTCCGGGCTCGCCCTGGAGGGCGACGCGACCGGGCACGCCATGACCCAGGCCGACCTCGACGCGGTCGTCGAGGCGTTCGCCGAGGCCGCCGCCGACGCCGAACGCCTCGGGTTCGACGGCGTGGAACTGCACGGCGCGCACGGCTACCTGATCGACCAGTTCCTCTGGGAGGGCACCAACCACCGCACCGACGGCTACGGCGGCGACGCGGTGTCCCGCGTGCGGTTCGCCGCCGAGATCGTCGCCGCGGTGCGCCGGAAGGTCGCCGCGGACTTCCCCGTCGTGTTCCGCACCTCGCAGTGGAAGATGAACCACTACAAGGCGAAGCTCGCCGCCACCCCGCAGGAGCTCGAAGCGGTCCTGAGCCCGCTCGTGGAGGCCGGCGTCGACGCCTTCCACTCCTCCACCCGGCGCTACTGGCAGCCCGAGTTCGACGGTTCCGACCTCAACCTCGCCGGGTGGACGAAGAAGATCACCGGCAAGCCCACCATCACGGTCGGCTCGGTGGGGCTCGACCAGGAGTTCCTCAAGTCCTTCAGCGGCCAGACCTCCGCGGTGACCGGCATCGACGACCTGCTGGACCGGCTGGAGCGCGACGAGTTCGACGTGGTCGCCGTGGGCCGCGCGCTGCTGGCCGACCCGGAATGGGCCGAGAAGGTCCTCCACGGCCGCCACGACGAACTGGTCCCGTTCACCTCCGAGCAGCTCACCACCCTGCGCTGAGGACTCCCGCCGGACGCCTCCTCCATCCCGCACCGCGGACCGGGAGGGGGCGTTCGCCCGGGTCCGCGCGGTGGGCCGCCGCACGGCCCGCGTGCGGTTACAGCAGCTGGTCCAGCGTCATCGGCAGCGACCGGAGCCGCTTGCCCGTGGCGTGGTGGATCGCGTTGGCGATGGCCGGTGGCAGCCCGGTGAGGCCCACTTCGCCGACGCCCTTCACCCCGACCGGGTTGAAGCGGTCCGGGGTGCCGACGAAGGCGACCTGGTGGTCGGGGACGTCGCCGTTGACGGGGATCAGGTAGTCGGCGAACGTGGCGTTCGTGATGCGACCGGTGCCGGGGTCGGTGGCGGTGTCCTCGAACAGCGCCATGCCGATGCCGCCGACGGCGCCGCCGATGATCTGGCTGCGCGCGGTCTTCTCGTTGAGGATCCGTCCGCCGTCGATGGCCGAGACGATCCGCGCCACCCGGACCGCGCCGAGGTCGGCGTCGACCCGGACTTCCACGAACTGCGCCCCGAACGCCCCCGCGCGGGAGAGGCCGTTCACGTCGTGCGACGACGGGTCGAAGGCACCGTCGGCGGCGAGGTCGCCGCGCCCGTGCCGGGCCAGCATCGCCGCGTAGGTCTCCCCCGTGGCCGGATCGTCGACGAGGTGCAGCCTGCCGCCGGTGGCGGCGAGCTGATCCACCCGCGCGCCCCGCAGCGGCGCGGCCGGGTCGTCGGCGACGAGGTCCAGGAATCCCTGCCACAGCCGGAGAACCGCCGCGTCCACGGCCGCTCCGAGCGACCCGGTGAGCCCGGAGCCACCGGCCAGCGGCGCCGTCGGGAGCCGCGAGTCGCCGATCTCGAACCCGACCGATCCGACCTCCAGGCCGAGGCGCTGCGCGGCGAGCTGGGTGATGACCGTGCGGGAACCCGTGCCGATCTCGGCGGTGGAGCTGCGCACCACGGCGGTGCCGTCGGCGAGCACCGCCACCGACGCCTCGCACGGCAACCCGAAGAACGGGAAGGACGCGGTGGCGACGCCGTAGCCGACGAGTTCGTCGCCCTCCCGCAGCGAACGCGGCTGCGCGGGTCGGCGGCTCCAGCCGAACAGCTCCGCGCCGCGCCGGTAGCACTCGCGCAGCGCGTTGCTCGACCACGGCAGCCCGGATTCCTGGTCCGTCGCGGCGAAGTTCCGCAGCCGCAGCTCGATCGGGTCGATGCCGACCTGGTACGACAGCTCGTCGATGGCCGATTCCAGCGCGAAGTTGCCCTGCGCCTCCCCCGGCGCGCGCATCGAGCACGGGCCGGGGATGGTCAGCCGCACCTGTTCGTCGTGGGTGGCGACGTTGGCGCACGCGTAGCGGACGGCCGTGCCGCTGGTGACGGGGTCGACGTTGTCGTCGTCCACGGCCGCGGTCTGCGTCGAGCGGTGCTCGATCGCGCGCAGCGTCCCGTCCCGGTCCATGCCGATGCGCAGCCGCTGCACCGTGCCGGTGCGGTGCCCGACCCCGGTGAACATCTGCGGGCGGGTCAGCACCAGCCGCACCGGCAGCCCCACCTCGCGCGCCGCGAGCGCGGCCAGCTGCACGTGCGGCCAGGTCCGCAGCGCCGAGCCGAAGCCGCCGCCGACGAAGGGCGCGACCACCGTGACGTCGGCCGCGGGCAGCTCGAACGCCGCCGCGAGGGACTCCTGCATCGCGCTGGGGCCTTGGCTGTTGCTGTGCACGGTGAGCCGCGGCCCGTCCCAGCCGGCGACCGCGCTGAACAGGCCCATCGGGTTGTGCGTGTTCGCCGGGGTGGTGAAGGTGGCGTCGTAGCGCACCGCGGAGTCCGCCAGCGCGCCGGGCACGTCGCCGCGGGTGGTGCCGGTGCCCGCCGGAGCGCGCGGCGCCCGCGGATCGTCGATCGCCACCACCGGCGAGCGCACCTCGTAGTCGACCTCGATCAACGAGGCCGCCTCCGCCGCCTGCTGCGGGGTCCGCGCGACGACCACGGCGAGGTAGTGCCCGTGGTGGTCGACGACGTCGCCCTGCAGCGGCGCGGGCGGTTCACCGGGCGGCCGTTGCACCTTCGGCGCGTTGAGGTGGGTGAGCACCGCGAGCACGCCGGGCGCCGACTCGGCCCCGCTCGTGTCGATGCCGGTGATGCGCCCGGAGGCGATGGTGCTGCACGCGAGCGCGGCGTGCGCCATGCCGGGTTCGGCCACGTCGTTCGGGTAGTCGGCGGTACCGCTGACCTTGCGCCACCCGTCGACCCGGTTCATCCCGGCGCCGGCCAGCGCGGGTGCGGCGGGAGCCGGGGCGGCGGTGGCGGTGCGAGCGGGTGCGGTCGCGGGCAGCAGTCCGGCTCCGGCGACGAGCACGCCCGCGCGCAGCGCGGAACGGCGGGAGATCTCCATCGAGCGCCTCTCTAACGAATCCGTGCGGAACGATCGTGGACCGGGCAGCCGCCCAGCGGCGGCCGGTTCGAGCGACCGGCACCGCTGCGCGACGCCGAGGGGGAAGACGGGCGGGAGGCATCGAACCCGCGGCGAGCGGGCCACGGTTGTTCCGCCGCGCCGGCCGGGTTCGACGACGGCCGCCGGGATTGCGCCGGGCAGACCATGGCGAAGGCTCCTAGCTCGTCGCGTCGCGCAGCGCGCGGATCAGGGTGCGGCGGGCGAGTTCCACCTTGAACTCGGTGCCCTCCACGGTGAACGGGTCCTGGACGGCGAGTTCCGCCGCCGCCGCGAAGGACTCCACTGTGGACGGCTGGTCGAGCAGCGCCCGTTCCGCCTCGCTCGCGCGCCAGGGCACGGTACCGACGCCGCCGAGCGCGATGCGCGCCTCCCGCACGACGCCGTCCGCCACCCGCACGGCCACCGCGGCGGAGCTCAGCGCGAACTCGTAGGAAGCGCGGTCGCGCACCTTCAGGTAGCCGGAGCGCACGCCGGGAGCGGGCAGCGGCACGTCCACACCGGTGATCAGCTCGTCGTGGCCGAGCACGTTCTCCACGTCCGGAGTCGCCCCCGGGACCCGGTAGAACTCGGCGAGCGGCACCGAACGCGGCCCCGCCGCGCCCTGCACCCGCACCACGGCGTCCAGCGCGGTCAGCGCCACCGCCAGGTCCGAGCCGTGCACCGCGATGCAGTCCGCGCTCGCGCCGAGGATCGCGTGCATCCGCGCACCACCGGTCACCGCGGCACAGCCGCTGCCGGGCGCCCGCTTGTTGCAGGCCGCCACCGACGGGTCCCGGAAGTAGCGGCACCTGGTGCGCTGCAACAGGTTCCCGCCGATGGTCGCCATGGTCCGCAGCTGCGGGGAGGCGCTGGCCAGCAGCGCCTCTGACACCACCGGAGCCCGTTCGACGACCAGCGGGTCGGCGGCGAGCTCGGCCATGGTGGTCATCGCGCCGACGCGCAGCACCTCGCCGTCCCGGCTGATCCCGCGCAGCGGCAGCCGGGTCACGTCGACGAGGGTCCGCGGGGCGAGCACCCCGTCCTTCATCAGGTCCAGCTGGGTGGTGCCGCCCGCGAGGTAGGACGCCTCCGGGTCGGCCCCGACCGCGGCGACCGCTTCGGCGACGTCACCGGGGCGCAGGTACCGGAACTCACGCATTCTCCGCGACCTCCCGGATGGCGGCCACGATGTTCGAGTACGCGCCGCAGCGGCACAGGTTCCCGCTCATCTGCTCCCGGATCTCTTCGTCCGAACCGGTGCGCCCCTCGTCGAGCAGGCACACCGCGGACATGATCTGACCTGGCGTGCAGTAGCCGCACTGGAAGGCGTCGTGGCGCACGAAGGCCTCCTGCACCGGGTGCGGCTCGCCGTCGGTGCCGAGACCTTCGACGGTCGTGACCTCGCGGTCGTCGCACTGCGCGGCCAGCGTCAGGCAGGACAGCCTGCGCGTCCCGTCCAGCGCCACCGTGCATGCTCCGCACGCGCCCTGGTCGCAGCCCTTCTTGGTGCCGGTGAGGCCGAGTTCGTCGCGCAGCGCGTCGAGCAGCGTGACCCGTGAATCGAGATCCAGTTCGTGGTCGGTGCCGTTGACGGTGAGCGAGACCGAAACCCGGTCGTCGGCCGTGGTTGCCATGTGGCTCCATCCTCGTCGGTGCGATCACCGGCGGCTCCCGCACGACGGGCCGGGCCACCGCGACCCGCGTTCCAGCGCGAACGAAACCCCGGTTCGCGGCCCCGGGGCCGAAATGTCGCGACGCCCCCGTTATACATCGGTGATCTTCGACGGCACCAGAGCCCGTTCGCGGGTCAATTTTCCCGTTCTTGTTTCCGTAGTCCCTTTCCCGGTGCGCGCACCAGTGGCTCCCACCGTTGCGACGAAAAAACGCCGAACAGGTGGGAGCCACCTCGACAATGCGTTCACCTTCGGGCCGTCATGGCCGGAGTTCTCCCGGCACGCCGTGGCGCGTGCCCGGGAGGAGCCGTGGCGGACGGGTGCCGGTTACCTGCCCCAGCCCCAACCGCCCCAGTGGCCCCAACCCCAGCCCCAGCCATTGCCCCAGCCCCAACCGGAGCCCCAGCCGTGGCCCCAGCCGTGGCCCCAGCCCCAGCCGCCGCCGGAGTAGACGAAAATGCTCTTGATGCGCATGATCTGCACCTTCTTCCCATGAACCCGGCAGGCGAAATCGCTCCGTCCACCGGTCGATTCGACGATCGTTTCTGCGGAGTTCGAGGGAGTCGTGATGTCCGGCCCCGTACGCGCCGGGTGGTCGCCGTCGGGCCACGCCCAGTGCGATTGCTTTCCACATTAGGAGCTCGGCGAACGCGCGGAACACGGCCGTTGGACCTGCGCACGATATGTGTCCGGAACACGGCCAGGGGCGCCCGCCGAACGGCGGACGCCCCTGGGGACGGCGGAATCCGGGTTGCCGGATCAGCGGGTCATTTCGTGGTGTTCAGGTCGACGTCGACGGTGAAGTCGTCCTCGCCGTCGAAGTAGTCCGAGTCGTCCTTCGACGGCGAGTAGGTGTCGACGATCATCTTGCCCGCGTCGATGTCGAACTGCAGCAGCCGCAGGTAACCGAGCCCGCCTTCCGGCGCGCTCTGGTAGTCGGCGAGGATCTCCGGCACCTTCCGGCCGTCGGCGGTCTCCTGCACGTTGTGCGTGGCGCCGTGGTTGTGCCCGCACAGCACGGCCTTCACGTTGCGGTGCGGCTCCACGACGCGGTCGAAGATGTCCTGGCCCTGCTCGCTGTAGGAGCCGTCGGTGTTCAGGTACGCGTGCACGCTGATGATCACCGGGGTGTCCGGGTGCTCGGCGAGGACCTTCTCCGCCCAGGCGAAGTCCTCCTCCTGCATGTCCCAGGTCAGCGACAGCATCATGACCTGCTTGCCGGCGACGTCGACGAGGTCGTAGTGCTGGCGGTTGTTCTCGTAGGACTCGCCGCGCACCGGGGAGCCGGCGAACCGCTCGTCGCCGAAGTAGTCGCCGTAGAGGCCCTCGACGTCGTGGTTTCCCTCGACGACGCCGTACGGGAACTTCGCGTCGTCCAGCGTCTTCATGCTGGCGTCGGCGTTGTTCCACTGGTCCTCGTCGTCGGAGTCGTCGACGATGTCACCGGTGTGCGTCGCGTACCCGATCTTGCGCTCGGCGGCGTTGTCGACCAGCCACCGCGTCTGGGCGTCGAAGTGCTCCGGGTGGCTCTCGGAGTAGTACTGGGTGTCCGGCAGCCAAGCGATCGCGGCATCGTAGGTGGCGGGGTCGGGCAGCTCGTTCGCACGGGCCGACGGTCCGGCGAGCGCGCTCGGCGCCGCGATCGCGGTCGCGGCGGTCAGGCTGGTGGCGGCCAGTGCGAACAGCAGGCGACGGTCAGGCTTCACTACGGCTCCTCGATTCGACGTTCGACCGGCGACATCGTTTCCGCGCGGCGTGGAGTCGACCCGACACCCCACCGTCCGGCCGGTGAACTGCCGTTGAACTCGGGTGAATTGCCGGATTTCCGCGGCCCCACCGGGAATGCGGACGGGCTCCGGGCCTCGATCGGATCGTCCAGGCGGCCGAGCCTCGCGATCAACCGCCATCGGCTCGGACGGATGACCGAACGGGCACACCACCGGACCAGAAGGGCCGCACCGGCGCGGGTTCCTTGCCGGGGGCACCGCGCGACCGGTGCACTGTCGCCTGACCCCTCTGCCCGAACAGCTGTGAGGGAAACCCCGCCGCCTCCCCGCCGCGAGCCACTTCCACGCCGACCTCATCGGAGACTCGGTGGTGCACGTACGGATCCGGTGCCGCGTCCAGCCGCGCGGATCCCGTCCACCACTCGCAGTTCAGGTTCGGAGGATGCGCGATGACCACACAGATGGAACGGGAAGCACCGCCGGTCGACGACCAGGCGAGCCGGCCCTCCCGGAAACCGGTGCGGATCGCGGTCCGCGCGGCCGACCCCATCACCCTCACCGGGTTGACCTGCACGCTGATGGGACGGCCGCAGCTCCAGGTGGACTCGACGTCGCAGGCCGCGGACGTGGACGTGCTCGTCTACGCCGCCGACGCGGTGACCGCCACGACCGCGGCCGGACTCCGCCGCGCCGCCGGCGAGTTCGGCGTGCCCATCGTGCTCGTCACCGGGGAGTTCGACAGCTCCCAGCTGCTGAGCGTGACGGAGTGCCAGGTCGTGGCGATCCTGCACCGCAACGTCGCCACCGCGGCTCGGCTGCAGGAGACCATCCTCTCCGCCGCCGACGGGGGCGCCGCGCTCCCGTCGAAGCTGCTCGGGGAGCTGCTGCGGCAGGTGCAGACCCTGCAGCAGGACGTGCTGACCCCGCGCGGCCTGAACTCCTCCGGGCTCACCCCGCGCGAGATCGACGTGGTGCGGCTGATCGCGGACGGCTGCGACACCGAGGAGATCGGCAACCGGCTGTGCTACTCGGAGCGCACCGTCAAGAACATCATCTACACCATGACGAACCGGCTGCGGATGCGGAACCGCCCGCACCTCGTCGCCTACGCGGTCCGTTCCGGGGTCATCTGACGGGCAGGCGCCGGCGCCCGGCGGGATCAGGTGCCGTGCGGGATCGGCCCGGCGCCGGGAGCCGAGCGGCGCCTCACATCGCGCCGGCGCCGAAGAACTCGGCGTTGACGGTGGCGGTGGCGAACTCGGCTCGCGACCGGTACCCGGCGCGCTTGAAGCACCGGGACAGCCGTCCCTCCACGCTCTTCTCGGTGGTGGCCAGCACCGCCGCCAGCTGCTGGTTGCTCAGCCCCTCCGCGACCAGCCGGGCCAGCAGCCGTTCGTTCTCCTCGACCGTCGCCGCCTGCCCCTGCTCTCCGAGCTCCTTCGCGGGCAGCAGCGCGCGCATCCGGGCTCGCGGGACCAACGCGTCGAGCTCACCGAAGATCCGGTACGCCGCGCTCGCCGATTCCCGGTCCGCCAGGCCGTGTTCCGCGACGGCGAGCACCGTGCCGGCGTAGCCGAACGGGTCGCCGAGGTCCGCGGCGATCGTGATCGCCGCGGTGGCCGCGTCCCGATCCTCGTCGGCGACGGCCCGCGCCAGCTCCCGCTCCCCGCGCGCCGACACCG
Source organism: Saccharopolyspora sp. NPDC002578 (assembly GCF_053592695.1). Taxonomy (NCBI): domain Bacteria; kingdom Bacillati; phylum Actinomycetota; class Actinomycetes; order Pseudonocardiales; family Pseudonocardiaceae; genus Saccharopolyspora; species Saccharopolyspora sp. NPDC002578. The sequence goes on from NZ_JBSFWJ010000002.1 coordinate 160,952, forward strand.
GCACCGGATCGCCGTCCGCGGCCCGGTCGGCGCAGCGCGACGCGGTGGCCGGGCTGCCGTGGCGCGCTTCCCAGCAGGCCAACCGGCGCCACACCGGCGCGGTGGCGCCGAGGACGCCGAGGTCGGCGGCGCTGCGCAACGCCTCCTCCAGCAAGGCGCGGGCCCGGTCGCGCTCGCCGAACAGCCCGGCGAGTTCGGCCTCCGCGAGCAGCAGCAGGTGCGGCATCGGCGCGTTCCTGGCACGTGCTTCGGCGAGCACCGCGTCGGCGCGGCTCAACCGGCCGCGGGCGCTGAGCATCGTGGCCATGTCCCGGAACAGCACCGTCAGGCCGGGCACCGCGCCGTGCACCGGTTCCGCGGCGAGCGTGGCGCGGCACCGGTCGAGCGCCTCGTCCCAGTTCCCGGCCCGCGCGGAGCTGATCGCCCGCCGGGGCGCGCTCGTGGCCGGCGTCCGGTGCGCTCCGGTGTGCAAGGTGAGCGCGTCCACCAGCAGCTCGGCGACCTCGTCTTCGGGCCGGGGCGGTTCCTCGTCGGCGCGGCCGAGCAGCGCGCCGGACGTCCCGCGCAACAAGCGTCCTAAATGGATGGTCGCGGAATCGCGCTCCCACTCCGGGGCGTTGCCGACGAGCAGGTCGTGCGCGTCGCTCCAGCGCCCGAGCAGGCACCGCGCGGCGGCGCGCACGACGACCCCGGCCGCGCCGTCGTCGGCGAGCTCGCGCAGCGCGGCCAGCTCCCCCGCGCCCGCCCAACCCAGCCCCCGGATGATCCGCAGCTCCTGCGCCGACGCGGCGGGCAGCGATTCAGCGCCCAGTGCGGCGTCGGCGAGTTCCACGGCGCGGCGGAAACGCCGATGGCGCGCGCAGATCACCGCTCGGCGGTGCAGCAACACCGCACCCGCCGCCGGGTCCGCGCACAACTTCGCGGCGGCCCGCGACCACCGCTCGGCGCGGTCGCCGTCGACGGCGGCGACCTCGTCGACCCGGCGGTGCAGTTCGGCGACGGCGCGGTCCCGGTCGACGAGGTTGCCCGCTTCCGCCATCCGGTCGGCGAGGTAGTGCTCGTCCGGCGCGGTGGCTGTCCCCTCGATCAGCGCGGCGACCGCGAGCTGCGCGATGCGCCGGCGTTCGAACAGCCCGAGCCGCCCGGCCAGCACCGCCGCCAGCATCGGAACGCGGAACCGGAATCCGCCGCGCCGATCGGGCAGCAGCACTCCGCGCGCGCACCACTCGCGCAGCAGCCGCCGAATCCGCCCCTCGCCGCGCCCGAGGCTGCGCGCGATCAGCCCCGGTGCCGCCTCCCGCAGCGGGTGCAGCACCGCCAGCGCGCGCAGCACTTCCGGTGCGGACCCGTCCGCGTCGGCACCGCCGCCCGGCAGCGCGGGCGCGGGTTCACCGCTCGGCCGCGCCGGGAACCGGTCGCCCACCAGGTGCGCGTGCTGGTCGACCACGCGCAGCACGCCGCCGCGCAGGTAGCCGTCCACGGCGGCGTGCACCAGCGCGGGCGTGCCGCGGCACCGGTCGCGCAGCGACTCGGCCAGTCCCCCGGCGGGTTTCGCGCCCAACCGGTCCACGAGAATCCCCCGCACCGCCGCGACCGGCAGCGGGCGCAGCCGCTCCACCCGCGCCAGCCCGGCCGCCACGAGCTCGGCCAGCGGACCGGTGGTGTCCGCCGGGGTGCGCACCGCGCAGACGAAGGTGATCGGAACGTTGGCCAGTCCCCGCACCGCGCCCAGCAGCCTGCTCGTCGAGCGGGCGTCGAGCCGCTGCGCGTCGTCGAGGAAGACGACCGCGCGGGTCCGCCGGCCCGACAGCACGCGCTGCAAGGTCGCCCACGGCGATTCGCCGGATTCCGGTTCGGCGCCGAGCGCGCCGGGGATGCCTCCCGCGACCTCCCGCACGTCCAGTCCCGCGAACACCACCGGAACGTCCGCGGTGGACATCCCGAGGTCGTCGGCGCGGGCGCGCGCCTGGGCGAGCACGGCGCTGCGCCCGATCCCGGCGGGTCCGGTGACCAGGACCAGCGGCACCGCGCCGGGCCCCGCGCAGGACTCGACGATCCGGGCGACGACCTCGGCCCGGCCGTGAATCCTGCCGTCCGCCCCCGTGGGCAGGGGCGGCTCCGGACAGCACGCGGACAGCGATCGAGGACTGCTCATGCCCCCATTATCGCGGGTGGCCCCCGTCGCACTCCCGGATTTCACGGGGAGATCACCCATTGATCCGTGAAGGCCATCACCAGGGATTATGCGATTGATTACGCATTCCTTAAATCATCCGTTCGGCATTCTTCCCGGCCCTCACGAGGCCCGCGATCGGTGCTAAACAGAAGATCAACAGCTGGTCATCGGGGGATGCGACGCGAGGGAGCGGACGTGATTCGGGAGGACATGGCCTTCGAAGCCGGGGAGGGCTTCGAAGGCAGGGAGGGCGCGCTGGCCGTCCTGCGCGGCGCGTTGCGGGAGTCCGCGCCGCGCGGGCGGCTGGTCGTCGTGCGAGGAGCAGCCGGCAGCGGGCGCAGCACCCTGCTGCGCACCACGGCGCGGCGCTGGATCGCCGAAGGCGTGCGGGCGGCGCCGGTGCGGCCGGTCAGCGGCACCCTCATCGACGGGTTCGACGCGGTGCTGCACACGCTGCGCGCGCACTTCGACCGCTTCGCCGACCCCGGACTGATCGATCGGATCAGCAAGCTGTCGCGGCTGCGCGCCCGCGCGGCCGAGGACCCCGCGGAAGGACCGGCCGTGGTGGCCGAGCTGACCGAGGTGTTCGACCGGCTCGGCAGGCTCGGGCCGACGGCGCTGCTGTTCGACGACGTCGACCGCATCGTCGACCCGGCGCTGCTGCTGATCACCGCGCGCCGCCCCGGTTGCCTGGTGGTCGCCGCCGTGCGCGACCCCGCCACCCCGGCGGGCGCGGAGCTGGCGGCGCTGGCCGACGAGGTGATCGACCTCGGCCCGCTCGACGAGCACGCCGTCGCCGCCACCGCCGGCGACGGGGTGCACCCGGACCTGCTGCGCTCGTTGCGCACCGCGCTGGGGCCGCTGTACGGGAACCCGGGCACGGTGCTCGGCACCTTGGAACGGTTGCACCGGGACCGGCGGCTCACCACGAGCCCCGGCCGGACGCGGCTGCGCGACCCCGGTTCTCCCGTGCCGCTGCCCGAGGACCACGACCTGGTGAACCGCGCCCGCGAACTGGGAGACGTGGCGCCGCGGCTGCTGGCGGCCGTCGCCGCGGTGGTCGCGCTCGACATGGACGACCTGTCCGCCGTGGCCGACGTCCTCGGCACCGAGCTCGCCACCTGCGGCCGGACCTTGGACCGGCTCGTCGACGCCGAACTGCTCGTGGCCGACGTCGACGGGCGGCTGTCGTGCCTGTGCGCGGCGCTCGCCGACTCCGCGGCGGCGGCCCACCCGGACGCGGTGCGCGGGATCCGCGCGCTCGGCACCGCCGCGCCCGTCGCGCCGCTGCGCCCGGTCGCGGCGGCGCCCCCGAAGTCCGGGGCGCGGCCGTGGACCCGCACCGAGCACCGCATCGTCGACCTCATCGGCGGCGGGCGCACCAACCGCCAGATCGCCACCGCACTCGGGGTGAGCGAGAAGACCGTGGAGAAGCACCTGACCCGGCTGTTCACCAAATCGGGCTGCCGATCCCGCGTCGAGCTGGTGACGACGCGGCTGCGCGGGGCCGCACCGGAGGAAAGGCTGGGACGCGCCTCATGACCGCAGCCGCGATCGGGTCGTCGATAGGCTGGCCCGGTGACACCGCCGGACCTGCCATCCGTCCACGACGACCCGACGGCGGCGCGCCGGTGCATCCTGCTGGTGGACGACGATCCCGACGTCGTCGAGGTGATCACGGGGTACCTGCACCGCGCGGACTACACCTCGATCGTCGCCTCCGACGGGCCGACGGGCATGGAGCTGTTCCACCGGGCCCGGCCGGACCTGATCGTGCTGGACGTCGGATTGCCCGGCCTGGACGGGATCCGGTTCTGCGAGCGGGTCCGCGCGGAGACCAGCACCCCGGTGATCATGCTGACCGGCCGGGCCGAGGAGGAGGACCGGCTGCGCGGCCTCATCGCGGGCGCCGACGACTACCTGACCAAACCGTTCAGCGGGCGCGAACTGGTGCTGCGCATCCGGGCCGTGCTGCGGCGCACCGAGGCGGCCTCGGCACCCGCGCCGGCGGCGCCGGAGCTCACCGCGGGCGACCTGGTCGTCAACGAGTCCTCGCGGGTCGTGACCAAGGGCGGACGGCCGCTCACCTTGACCAACCGGGAGTTCGACCTGCTCGTGTTCCTGCTGCGGAACCCGGGCCGGGTGCTCCGGAGGGACGAGCTGATGCGTGAGGTGTGGGACTACGACTTCGGCGGCGCCTCCACCGTCACGGTGCACATGCGCCGGTTGCGGGAGAAGATCGAGGACGATCCTTCGGATCCGGCGATGCTGATGACGGTGTGGGGCGTCGGCTACCGCTTCGACCCGCCGGGCGCCGCGCGGTGATGGACGCGAACCCGCTGCTGATCATCCTGGTCGCGATGTGCGAAGCGACCGGCATCGGACTGCTCGGTTCGGTGCTGCTGCGGCGCTTCCCGCTGGCCCAGCCGCTGCTCGGGGTCGTGCTGATCACGCTCGTCGCGATGATCACCAGCACCGGCGTGGTGGTCGTGCTGTTCGGGTTCTCCCCCGCGCAGGCCGCCGTAGAGCTGTCCGCGGCCTGCGTGGCGGCGCTGGTCTCGCTCAACGTCGGGATCCACGGCGCCGACGGGCCGCGCGTCACCGGCGGCGGGCCCGGCCACGACCTCCCGCGGCGCGACATCGTGGCCCACGCCTCGCACGACCTGCGGGCGCCGCTGGCGAGGCTGCGCGCGACCGTCGAGTCCGCCCAGGCCGACGCACCCCTCGATCAGCGGGACCACCTCGGTCGGATCAGCGCCGACCTGGACCGGCTCGGCGACCGGCTCGACGAGCTGCTGCGGCTGTCCAGGTTCCAGTCCGGCGGGCTGCACCCGCGCCCCGACCAGGTGGAGCTGGCCGGCCTCGCCCGCGACGTCGCCGCCGGGTTCGGATCCTGCACCGCGACGGTGCGGGTCGACGCCGAGCCCGTCGTGGTGCGCGCCGACCGGCCGCTGCTGGCGGAAGTCCTCACCACGCTCGTCACCGACGCCGTGCACCACTGCGGTCCCGGCGGCTCCGTCACGATCACCCTCGGCGGCGACGCGGCCTGGGCGACCGCGTCCGTGGACGCCGAACGCCCCGCCGCCGACGACACCGAGCCGCCCGGCAGGCGCGACGGCATCCGGTTCGCCCTCGCCGAGGAGATCGTGCGCGCCCACGGCGGTGCGCTCACCACCCGCCGGCTCCCGCGCGGCCACCACTCCCACATCCGCCTCCCCCGGACCTGACGGCACCGGCGTGGAGCCGGAAACGCCGCCACCGCGTGGAATTCGGAGTTCCGCCGCTCATTCCCAGTCGTGGAAGCCGCGGCCGGTCTTGCGGCCCAGTTCGCCGCGCGCGACCTTGTCGCGCAGCAGCTGGGGAGGGGCGAAGCGCTCGCCCAGCGTCGCGTGCAGGTGTTCGGCGATCGCCAAGCGGACGTCGAGGCCGACCAGGTCGGTGGAGCGCAGCGGGCCCATCGGGTGCCGGTACCCGAGCTCCATCGCGCTGTCCACGGACGCCGCGTCGGCGACGCCCTCCTCCAGCATCCGGATCGCCTCCAGCCCCAGCAGCACGCCGAGGCGGCTGGTGGCGAAACCGGGCGAGTCCCGCACCATCACCTCCGCCTTGCCGAGCCCCCGCACCCAGTCGCGGGCCCGGCCGAGCACGGCGTCGGTGGTGTCCGGCCCGGCGACCAGTTCCACCAGCTTCGAAGCGGGAACCGGGTTGAAGTAGTGCATCCCGAGGAACCGCTCGGGGCGCTGCAGCGCCGCGGAGAGACCGGCGATGGACAGCGAACTCGTGTTGCTGGCCAGCACGGCGTCGGGGCCGACGACCCGCTCGGCGCCGGAGAGCACTTCGACCTTGGTCTCGGCCAGCTCGGGCACCGCCTCCACGACCAGCTCCGCATCACCGGGCAGCGCCGCGATTCCGGTCAGCACCGCCACGCGGCCGAGCAGTTCGTCCGGGTCGGCCAGCTTGCCCCGCTGGGCGGCCCTGGCGACGGCGGCCGAGATCTTCTCCCTCGCGGCGCCCGCAGCGCTCTCGCTGCTTTCCACAATGGACACTTCTGCGCCGCCGATGGCGAAGGTCTGCGCGATTCCCGAGCCCATTCGGCCACCACCGATCACGGCGACCTTCGCCGGGATTGCTGACGTGGTCATGACTTCCTCCGCTTCCAGAACCGGGAGTCCGCTCCCGGCATCGGCATCGTCGAACAGCCGCCGCGGACCGAGGGCGTCGCGGTTCTCCGGATCGCACTCGCGATCCGGAGGCCCTCTTGCCCGGCTCGCCCACTCGCGTCGGCAGGCACCCATTTTTAACCGTCCATTCGGTCGGCGATCAAGCAGGTACCCCTGAATGCACCTCGCGCACATGACCCGAAAAGAGCAATGGACGCATCGCGAAGCGGTGATCTGCGACGACTGGACGGCCCAACCCCGTTGCGCAGAACTCCCGAGACCGGCTCACCCGAAGGAACCGCCGGAGATCCCCCATTGAGCTCCGCCCCCGAACCGATCGGTGAAACGCCCGGTTCGTCTTGCCACACGCCGATTCCGCCGCCGTCTCCGCGCGCACCACCGACGCGTTCCGATTCGAAGCGGAACGGCCGACTTCGGAGGGCGGATTCCACACGCCGATCCGCGGTTCAGCCGGAGGACTCGCGGTGCTTGTCGTGGGCGCGGCGCAACAGGTCCATCAGTTGCCACTCGTCGCGGATCGCGGCGCGATACCGGCTCGGGAGTTTCTTGATCTGCTCCTCCTCCGAGAGCAGTTTCCGGTAGGTCTGCTCCCGGACCGCCGGATCGGTCTCGTAGCCCTCGTCCAGGTAGGCCGTGGCGTGCCTGCGCGCACCGGAGACCGCGTTCTGCGCCCGCCCCTTCGGGCTCAGCAGCGACGCGATCACCGTGATCACCAGCACGCCGATGATCACGCTGAGCGAGAGCCCGGTGCTGATCTCGACGATGTGCAGCGGCTTGCCGTCGTTGATGAACGGCACGTTGTTCTCGTGCAGCGCGTGCAGCACCAGCTTCACGCCGATGAACCCGAGGATGACCGCGAGCCCGTAGGACAGGAAGATCAACCGGTCCAGCAGCCCGTCGATGAGGAAGTACAGCTGCCGCAGGCCCAGCAACGAGAACGCGGTCGCGGTGATCACCAGGTACACGTTCTGCGTCAACCCGAAGATGGCCGGGATCGAGTCCAGCGCGAACAGCACGTCGGTCCCGCCGATGGCCACCATCACCAGCAGCATCGGGGTCAGCACCCGCTTGCCGTCGACCCAGGTGGTGAGCTTGTCCCCGTCGTACTCGTCGGTGGTGTGGAAGAGGCGTTCGGCGATCCGGATGATGACGTTGTCGGCGGTGCGGTCCTCGGAACCGGCGGGCCGCAGCAGGTTCCCCGCGGTCACCAGCAGGATGAACCCGAAGATGTAGAACACCCACGCCAGCGAGTTGATCAGCGCGGCGCCGAGGAAGATGAACCCGGTCCGGGCGATGAGCGAGAAGACGATGCCGAACAGCAGCACCTTCTGCTGATCGGCGTGCGGCACCTTGAAGCTCGAAATGATGATCAGGAAGACGAACAGGTTGTCCACCGACAGGGCCTTCTCCGTCACGTACCCGGCGAAGTACTCCGTGCCCATCGTGGTGCCGCCGAACAACCACACTCCGAGTCCGAACAGGACGGCGACGCCGACGTACCCGGCCGACCAGACCGCGGCTTCCCTGATGCTCGGCGTGTGCGCCTTGCGCACGTGGAACACGTAGTCGAACAGCAGCAACCCGACGACCGCGATGATCGTCAGGACCCACACGAACCCCGGTACGTTCATGATCGCTCCGCCCGGCCGACGACGAGTTCCGAAAGGCTCCTCAGCGGTCCGCCCCCGCGCTCAGGCAGGCCAGCGCGGCCACCACCATGGCCCGGGTGCCCGCGTCGAGCGTGGGTTGCGGCACCGGCGCGAACTTCGACGAGTGGTTGCCGGGAACGTCCTGCGCGACCCGCCCCTCGCGGGCCGCGCGCTCGAACAGTTCCTGGTCGATCCCGCCGAGCGCCCAGAACGTGCTGGGGGGCGTCGAACGCGGCGGGCAGATCGCCGAAGTCCTCGCTCGCCGACCACCGGCCCATCTCGCCCACCTGGTCCGCCCCGAACTGCTCCCGCAGCGCGGCGGTGACCCGCTCGGTCACGTCGTGGTCGTTCTCGGTCAGCGGGAAGCGCGCGAACATCTCGAACTCGGGTTCCTGCGGGCAGCGCGAGGCCGCGCACTCCGCGCGGACGATCCGGTCGATCGCGTCCAGCACCTGGGTGCGGATCTGCTCGCCGTAGGTGCGGATGTTGAGCTCGATGACGGCGCTGTCCGGGATGACGTTGCTCTTCGTCCCCGCCTGCACGCTCCCCACCGTCAGCACCACCTGCTCACCGGGCGGGACTTCGCGGGCCACCACCGTCTGCAACCGGACGACGATCATCGCGGCGACCACGACGGGGTCGATCGTGGTGTGCGGCATCGACCCGTGCCCACCGGAGCCGTGCACGGTGATCCGCATGCTGTCGGCGGCGGCGAGCACCGGACCGCTGCCGGTGGCGAGCCGCCCGGCGGGCAGCGGCAGCACGTGCTGCGCCAGCGCCACGTCCGGCGCGGGGATCAGCGAGCTCAGCCCGTCCTCGACCATGCCGCGCGCGCCGTCCGCGGTCTCCTCGGCGGGCTGGAACAGCGCGATCACCGTGCCGCTCCAGTGCCCGGCGCCCGCCGCGAGCAGCTGCGCCGCGCCGAGCAGGCAGGTCACGTGCACGTCGTGCCCGCAGGCGTGCATCACCGGCGTCGGCGGGTCCCCGTCGGTGGTGGCGGTGCTGGCGTACGGCAGGCCGGTCGCCTCCCGCACCGGCAGCGCGTCCATGTCGGCGCGCAGCAGCACCGTGGGCCCCGAACCGTTGCGCAGCACGCCGATCACCCCGGTGCCGCCGACGCCGGTGTGCTTCTCGAAACCCCATTCGCCGAGGCGTTCGGCGACCTTCGAGGCGGTGCGGTGCTCCTGGTGGGACAGCTCCGGGTGGCGGTGCAGGTCCTGGTAGAACTCCTCCAGCCAGCCGGTGCCTCCGCCGTCCAGCACCGCTTGGGCAGGTGACTCAGTCGCCACGTGCGCTCCTCTCGGGTCGGCGGTCGGTACCGGAATTGTGCTGAGTCCGGCGCCCGCTCGCTCGGTCGAGGAGCCGCCCCGTCACCGCCCGCCCGGCTCCGGACCGTCGTCCTCGGTGCCCCGCCGGCCCAGCGCGGAGGGCACCTGGAGTTCGAACACCACGCCCAGCATCCGGATCGCGAAGCACGTCACCGACGCCAGCAGCACGCCCAGCAGCGAGCCGAGCCCGGCGTAGGAGGCGACCACGACGATCGCGGCGCCCACCAGCGCCGGCACCGCGTACAGGTCGCTGACCAGCACCGCGGGCACCCGCCGGATGAGCACGTCGCGCAAGGTGCCGCCGCCCACGGCGGTGACGGCGCCCAGCAGCACCGCCTGCACCCCGCCGAGCCCGAACTCCAGCGCCTTCGTCGCGCCGGTCACGCAGAACACGCTCAGCCCCACCGCGTCGAACACGACGATGATCGTGGTGAACCGCTCCAGCGGCATGCTCAGGAAGAACGCCACCAGCGCTCCCGCGGCGGCGGCCCCCAGGTATTTGAGGTCGCTGAACGTCGCGGGCGGCAGCGAGCCGATCAGCACGTCGCGGATGATGCCGCCACCGAGCGCCGTCGTCATGCCCAGCATCAGCACCCCGACCAGGTCGACCCGCACGGCCCGCACCGCGGTCAGCGCGCCGTTGAGCCCGAACGCGAACGTCCCGACCAGGTCCAGCACGAGGAACAACGACGACGGCTCCGGCATGCCAGCGGTGTCCTTCCGAATGGTCTGCGCAGCGGCCGAACCTGGGCGGCACCTCCCTGCGCGGGCGTCAGTCCTGGTGCGGTCGGTGCAGCTCGGTCTGCTTGGTGGCGGTGCCGTGGGCGAGGTGGACCGGGTAGCGGGATTCGTTGCGGTCGATCTTGGCGTGGGCGGCGTCGACCAGGTCGATGCCCGCGGCTTCGGTGAACTGGACCAGGTAGAGCAGGACGTCGGCGGCCTCGTCGGCCAGCCGCTCCTTCAGCGCGCCCTGTTCCAGGCCGTCGGCGACGGAGGCGTCGTCGAGCCACTGCAACTCCGCGATCAGTTCGCCCGCTTCACCGCTGAGCGCCATCGCGAGGTTCTTCGGGCTGTGGAACCGCCCCCAGTCGCGCTCCTGCGCGAAGGCGCGCAACCGGGACCGGAGCTCGGCGATGCTGTCCATGGCCGGTCACGGTAGCGGCGGAGGCGCGGACGCCTTCCCCCTGGGCGGCCGGAGCCGGACGGCCGGTCCACCGCTCAGCCGAGCTCGGCGAGGCGGGGGACGACCGCGCCCGCGAACTCGCCGACCATCGCCGCCGGGTCCGGGCCGGTGGGCACGATCTCGACGAGTTCGACGCCGAGGCGGGCGTAGTCGTCCATCCGGGCCAGGAATTCGTCCGGGGTGCCGAGATCGCCCGCGGCGATGATGGTCTTCTGGATCTCCACCGGGTCGCGGCCCTCCGACTCGCAGTGCCGGGCGAGGACCTCCAGCTTGTGCCGGACCTCGTCCGGGCCGGTGGCGAACAGGTTGCAGGCGTCGGCGTAGCGCGCCACCAGGCGCAGCGTCTTGCGCTCACCGCCGCCGCCGACGAGCACCCGCGGGCCGGGATGCTGGACGGGGCGCGGGCGGCAGATCGTCTCCGCCAGCTCGTAGTGCCTGCCGGTGTAGGGACCTTCTTCGTCGCTCCACATCCGGCGGCAGATCTGCAGCGTCTCCTCCAGCCGCTCGAACCGTTCCGCCAGCGGCGGGAACGGGACGCCGAGCCCGCGGTGCTCGCGCTCGTACCAGGCCGCGCCGATGCCGAGCAGCGCGCGACCCCCGGACAGCACGTCCAGCGTGGTGACGATCTTCGCCAGCAGCCCGGGATGCCGGTAGGTCACGCCCGTCACCAGCAGGCCCAGGTCCATCCGGCTGGTCCTGCCCGCGAGGAACCCGAGCGAGGTGTAGCCCTCCAGCATCGGGTCCTGGGACGTCGCGAAGTGCTCCATCTGGAACCAGTGGTCCATCAGGCTGAACCGGGTGCACCCGGCTCCTTCGGCGGCGACCGCGGTGGCGGACAGCGCCTCCGCGAGCGAGTCGGGCTCGCCGGGGAGGGTGAAGTTCGCGAAGTGGATGCCGAGCTGCACGGCGGAACTCCTCACGGATCTCGGGTGAGCGGCTCGGTGGCCGTCCGCGGACGGCCACCGAGTTCAGAACACCACCCGGGCGGGAGCGTCGCCGTTCGAAGTGGCCCCGCCGATCCGAGGATCAGCGGTCCACCGACCCGTCACGCGCCGGGTGCTGCTCCGGCGAACTGCATCGCCTTGTACGGCCAGTTGTGCTCGGTGTTCCACTGGCTGACCACCAGGTGCAGGTCGTCGAGCGTGGAGCCGGGCACGATGTAGCCGCCGTAGAGCTGCGCCACGTGACCGCGGGCGTGGTCCTCGCCGTTCCAGGCGGAGCCCTGCACCGCGGTCGCCCGCGGCGTCTCGTACAGGTTCGCGGTGGGCACGTCCATGTTCAGCACGTCGATCCGGTAGTCCCCGGCGTTGAACAGAGATAACAGCCACCGGCCGCCGACCGGGCGCAGGCACAGCTCCCCGTAGGCACCGGTGAGCGCGATCGTCGGCGGATTGCCCCACGCCCACGCGCCGTCGCGGAACCCCCAGCCCTCCCACGCACGGGGATCGGTGAGCCGGTCCGCGGGCACCCGGTGCAGCAGCAGCCCCTGGTCGCGGCGGAAACCCGTGGTGAACGCGTACACGTAACCGTCGTCGCCGAGTCCCCAGGTCAGCATCTGGAACAGGCCGCCGTGCAGGTCTCCGGGCCAGGTGGTGCCGGTGTGCTGCCAGCTCTCGCCGTTGTCGGTGGAGCTGTGCACCTCGGTCCAGTGCACGTTGCCGATGCCCTGGCACACCATGACGTGCAGGTACATCGTGTCCCCGACGGTGATCAGGTCCGTCGGGATGACGGTGCTGACGTGGCGCCCGTGGATCACGGTGTCGTGCTCGTACGGCAGCGCCTGGCCCGCGTAGGAATCAGGGCCGATCGACCCGGTCCACCCGAGGCCCGCGGTGGCGGTGGACGGGTCCGCGAACAGCACGACGGGTGACCGCCAGCCCGGCCCGCCGACGCCGGCCCGTTCGAACGTGTCGCCGAACACCGACACGATCCGCCCGTCCGGCGCGGTGGCCATCACGCCGAGGTCGGTACCTCCGATGCCGAACCGGTCGGTCACTCCGGGGCCGGTCAGGTCCTTCACCTTGCGCACCAGCGTCACGGTCCTCTCGCGTTCGCACCGGCCGTTCCGGCGCCACGGGTCCGACTGTAAGTGCGCCCGCCCCAGTGATCGCACGCCGGGAGCCGGGCTCACGCGTGCTCGTCGGCGACGGTCTCCTCGCCCGCGTCCTCGGTTTCGCCGAGCTCCGCCGGGGGGTCGATGAGCGCCCGGATTCCGGCGTTGAGCAGGGCGATCGCGGGCACCGCGAACACCGCGCCCGCCACCCCGGCACCGAGGAAACCGGCGGTGATGCCGAGGACGACGGCCAGCGGGTGCAGCCGCACGGCGTGCCCGAGGATCAGCGGCTGCAGCACGTGCCCCTCCAGCTGCATCACGCCGACGACGATGGCGAGCACGATGAGCGCGGGCAGCGGGCCGGTGGTGACCAGCGCCATCAGCACCGCGATCGAGCCCGCGATCATCGCTCCGACGTAGGGCACGAACGCGCCGATGAACACCAGCGCCGCCAGCGCCGCGGCCAGCGGCACGCCGACGATGGCGCAGCCGACGCCGACGCCCACCGCGTCCATCAACGCGACCGCCGCGCTCGCCCGGACGTAAGCGACCAGCGACTCGAACGCGTGCCGCCCGGCCACGTCGACGCGGTCCCGGACGTGCGCGGGCACGGTGAGATCGAGGACGAACCGCCAGATCGACCGGCCGTCGCGCAGGAAGAAGATCAGCGTGAACAGGGCGATCAGCAACCCGCTGCCGACGCTGAGCACGGTGCTCGCGGTGTTCAACGCCCCCGCGGTGAGGCTGTTCTGGCTGCCGCGCAGGTAGTCGGTGACGCGCTGCACCCCTTGGTCGAGCTGTCCCTGGCTGAGCCGCAGCGGCCCGGTCCGGAGCCACTGGTGGACGCTCTCCACGGTGTGCGCGGCCTGCTCCTGCAACCCGGGCAGTCCGTTGATCACGGTGAGCACGACGAGCGTCAGCACCCCGCCCACCACGACGAGCCCCAGCAGCAGCGCCAGCACCGTCGCGAGGGTCCGCGGTACCCCGACGTGGTCCATCCGGTCCACCAGGGGCGCGAGCAACGCCGCGAGCAGCATCGCGATGCCGAGCGAGATCACCAGCTCGGACAGCACCAGCGCGATCCGGCCGAGCACCACGAGCACCGCCGCCACCGCCAGCAGCCGCCAGCTCACGGCCCCGGCGACGCGCAGCCCTCGCGGCACGGCCGGTCCGTCCCGTTCCTTCCCCACTTCTTCCACCAGCACGTGATCGGCCGAACGGTGCCGCGTTTAAACATCCGGCCGCTCGATCGGGGTGACGAGTGCCGCGCGAACGCTCCACCCGCGCGAACGAAGCACGACGGAGCAGTTTCCCAATTCCAACAGCGCTCGTCATATTCCTTCTCCGTGAATTACGATCACCACCGCCCAAGTTGAATATTCCTCATCGAGACGTCCTCATCGCACCGAATGCCCCAGCAGGCGGGGAATGCGGACTTCCCGCGACCGTTCAGGACCCGTGAAAACCTCTCGACGAAATCGATCAGAACTCCCCTCAGCCGCATACTCCGCGAAGAACGCGCAGGTGACGCAGCAGGTGACCGATGTAATCGCGTCAAATCGCCCGAGCTCGGAGCGGGCATTGTTGTGTGCCCCAACGTACTCGCGAGCACCAGAACAATTGCCGAACAACAGCGCCGATCGCGATGATTCCGGAACGCGCCGCAACGAGGGGTCAGCGGAGCGGATCCATCATTCGACCCAAGGGGAAATCGTGATCACCAAGACGAAGAAGACCGCCCGCGGCGCGGCCGCCGCAATCATCGCGGCCGCCGCCTTCACCATGGTCGGGCCGGTCGGAACCGCGTTCGCCATCAACCAGGTCGCCTGCGCTCCGGGCGAGAACTTCCTGAAGATCTGGTCGCACGCGAGCAACGGTCCCGAGAAGGTCACCTGCTACGCGAACGGCGGGAAGATGGACTTCGGCGGCCGGTGGATCAGCAAGGTCTCCACGGGGAACAACACCTTCGTCTACTACGACGACAACGGCGACGTCCTGAAGATCGACAAGTGGAACAACGTCAAGTTCAACAACGAGCCGAAGGTCAACGCGATCGAGATCCGGTGACGGATCGGCGGGTCGGCGGGCGGCACGGTCGCTGCGGCTGACCGATCGCGGCCGCTCCGGTTCGCGGGGGAACCGGATTCCCGCACCGCCCGCGTTCGCCGGCCACGTCTTCCGGGACGTGGCCGGCATCGTCGATGCCGCGCTCCGCTCGGGGACCCTGCCGGGGCGTGGTTGTCGGTGGTGTCTGGTTCCATCGGGGGCGGATGATCATTCTGCTCGGGTGGAGGTGCGGACGTGCGGGAGGCGACCGGGGGTTCGGTGGCGCGCTGGATGGAGGTGTACCTGGAACACCTGCAGGCCAGGAAGCTCGCCGCGAACTCGTTGCGGGCCTACCGGCTCGATCTCGACTCGGTGGGCGGGGCGCTCGCGGAGGTCACCGGCGCGCGCGTCGGCGAGCTGGCGATGGCGGCGGTGACGGCGTCGCAGCTGCGGTCCGCGTTCGCGCGGCACGCCGCCGCCCGCTCGGCGTCGTCGGTGACGCGGGCCTGGTCGACGTGGAACGGGTTCTTCGGCTTCCTCGTCGTCGAAGGCGCCGTCGGGGGCAATCCGATGCAGGTGGTGCCGAAACCCCGCAGCGCGCCGTCGACGCCGAAACCGCTGCAGGGCGAGGACACCCCAGAGCGATTGCTGCGGCTCGTCGCCGAAGGCGGGCGCCGCGCCCGGAACCCGTGGCCGGAACGGGACCTGGCGGTGCTGGCCGTGCTGCTGTGCACGGGAGTCCGCTCGGCGGAGCTGCTCGACCTCACCGTCGCGTCCCTGGCCGGGCGGCCCGGCGACCGGCGGCTGCACGTGCACGGCAAGGGCGGCAAGAACCGCTCCATCCCCATCGAAGGCGCGCTCGACGAGGTCGTCGGCGCCTACCTGAGTTCGCGGCGCGTGCGGTTCGGCGAGCGGCTGCCCGGTGCCGAGCCGCTGTTCGTCGACCACCGGGGCGAACCGCTGCGCCGCGGCGGGCTCCAGTACCTGGTGCGCCAGTCGTTGCGCGCCGCCGGAATCTCCGACCGGGTGCAGCGGGGCGCGATGGTGCACGCGCTGCGGCACACCTTCGCGACCCGGCTGGCCGAGGACGGCGCGAACGCGGCGGAGATCGCGAAGCTGCTGGGCCACGCGTCGATCAACTCCAGCCAGACCTACATCGACGTCACGGCCCGGGAGCAACGCCTCTCGGTCCGCGCCAACCGCACCCACCGAGTCCTGGGCGAACTCGCACCCCGCGAGGGGTGAGGCGGCCCGAACAGGTGCCCGTGGTTCCTCCGCGGGCGCGAAGCGGATCGAACGATCAGTCCGCGAGCGCCCTCAACGGCCGGAGCCTTCGGCCGGGGAGCCGCCCCAGCGGCCGGTGTCGGTGGCGAGGCCGTAGACCGCGCCCTGCGGGTCGGCGATGACGACGACCTCGCCGAGCACGGGGTGGTGCAGGCCGTCCACGACCCGGCCGCCGCCTTGGACCGCGCGGTTCGCCGCGAAGTCCACGTCCTCGGTGGCGAAGTGGCACAGCCAGTCCCAGCGGCCGTCGACGCACCGCCCGGAACGCGCGGAGAGCAGGCGGCCACCGGTGAGGTAGCGCCCGTCCTGCACCGCCCAGCCCAGCGTCGGCGCCCAGAACGCGTCCGCCCGTTCCGGGGCACCCGTGCACAGGTCCAACCAGCAGGGCTCGCCGCGGCGCGGCCCCGGCGCCCACGGGCCGTGCTGGGCGCGGCCGGTCACCATCCGCGCGGTGACCTCGTCGGGTCCGACGAGATCACCGTCGTGGCGCGCGCCGGCGAACACCACGTACCAGCCGGGGCGCACACCGTGCGTGGCGGGACGCATCGAGGCGCAGTGCCGCTCGCCGACCCAGCACTCGAAACCGCCCGCCGCCGAGTCCCACACCCGCCAGCCCAGCAGGTTCTGGTGGAACAGCGCCGCACCATCCAGGTCGGTGGTGATCAGTTCAACGCGACGCAGACCGCGCACGGCGGTGGGCTGGGGCACAGCGGGGTCGTCCTTCGAGGTCGGGCAAGAGCCGTTGAGGCTCCATCCTGTCCTCCGAACGTGGAACGGACAATGCTCCATTCGGCCCTATGGTTCGGCGTGATCGGACTTTTCGATCACACTCCGGCGTCAACGGCCTACCGCGTACCCCTGCATGCCGCGCGGATTCGCCGCCGCGGAGAGGATGCCGGTCTCCGGGTCGCGCGCGACCGCGCTGAGCCTGCCCTCCGACCACGGCTCCCCCACGGCCACGTCGTGCCCGCGGCGCCGCAGCTCGGCGATCGCCGAGTAGCCGATGCGGGACTCCACGGTGACGGCGCCGGGACGCATGGCGCGCGGGTAGAACGAGCCGGGGAAGCTCTCGGAGTGCCAGTTCGGCGCGTCGATGGCGCCTTGCAGGTCGTAGCCGCCGCGCACCTGCTCGCGCAGGGCGACGGAGAGGAAGAAGTGCGTGCTCCACTGGTCCTGCTGGTCGCCGCCGGGAGTGCCGAACGCGAGCACGGGTTCGTCGCCGCGCAACGCCAGCGACGGGGTCAGGGTGGTGCGCGGCCGCTTGCCGGGGGCCAGCGAGTTCGGCAGGTCCGGGTCGAGCCACGCCATCTGCAAGCGGGTGCCCAGCGGGAAGCCGAGTTCGCCGATCACCGGGTTGGAGTGCAGCCAGCCGCCGCTGGGCGTCGCGGCGATCATGTTGCCCCACCGGTCCACGATGTCCAGGTGGCAGGTGTCGCCGCGGGTCTCACCGCTGCGCGCCACCGTGGGTTCGCCCGCGCCCGCTGGCGCGATCAGGTCCAGCGGCCCGTGCTGCACCCGCTGGGCGTGCGCGCTGAGCTTGGGGACGCGTCCGCCGGGGCTGCCGGGGCGGAGCTCGGTCGAGGCCCGCTCGCCGATGAGGGCGCGGCGCTGGTCGTTGTAGGCGGGGTCGAGCAGGTCGTCGACGGTGACGTCGGTGCTGTCGCCGTACCAGGCCTCCCGGTCGGCCATCGCGAGCTTGGTGCCTTCGATGAGGGTGTGCAGGTATTCCGGGGTGTCGAGGTCGAGCGCGTCGGGCAGCAGCGCGAGCTGCTGCAGCAGCACCGGACCTTGGCTCCACAGCCCGGCCTTGCAGACGGTCCAGCCGTTCCAGTCGTAGGTGGCGGGTTCCTCGTAGGTGGCGGTGAATCCGGCGAGGTCATCACCGGTGAGGGTGCCGGCGTGCCGCCCCCCTGAACTGTCCATCGTGGACTGAGCGGCGGCGTCGGCGAGAGCTTCGGCGATGAACCCCTCGCGCCACACCCGCCGGGCCGCGTCGAGCTGCGCCTCGCGGGACGCCCCGGCGGCCTCGGCCTCGGCGAGCACGCGGCGCCACGTCCGCGCCAGCGCCGGGTTGCGCAGCAGCGCACCGGGCGCGGGCGGCTCACCGCCGGGCAGGTAGAGCTCGGCGGAGGCGGCCCACTCCGAGGTGAACAGCTCGCGCACCGTGCGCACGGTCTGCCCGATGCGCTCCACCGCCGGGTGCCCGTTCTCGGCGTAGCCGATGGCGTACTTGAGCACGTCGGCGAGGGTTTTCGTGCCGTGGTCGCGCAACAGCAGCAGCCACGCGTCGAACGCGCCGGGCACGGCCGCGGCCAGCGGCCCGGTGCCGGGAACCAGTTCCAGCCCCAGGTCGCGGTAGTGCTCGATGGTCGCCCCGGCGGGCGCCGGGCCCTGCCCGCACAGCACGGTCGGCGCACCCCCGGCGGGGGCGAAGATGATCGGGACCTCACCGGCCGGACCGTTCAGGTGCGGTTCCACGACGTGCAGGACGAACCCGGCCGCCACCGCCGCGTCGAAGGCGTTGCCGTCGTCCTCCAGCACCGCCATCGCGGCCGAGGACGCCAGCCAGTGCGTCGAGGACACCATGCCGTGCGTGCCCTGCAGGGTCGGTCGGGTGGTGAACAACCTGGTCCTTCCGCCGGTCGGGTCCGGGACAGTCAACACCACGACCGGTCGGAGATCCAAGCACGGATGCACCGGCATCCCCGCCCGTCACGACCTCCGCGCCGGTCAACCTCCCGGCGAGATGCCGAAGACCTCCAGCACGGTGTAGACGCCGAGCACCGTGATCGCTGCACTGCTGAGCACGAGCGCCGCGGTCAGCCACCGGCTCGGTCCACTTCGGTGCTCCGCAACCGCCTCCTCACGGAGTGCCGCCATGACCTGAATCCGCTGACCTCCTACCTTTGATCCTGTCCTTCCAGGTGGACGGCGTCGTTGATCCTTGTCCTGTCAGCGGCGAAGCCGCTGAGCAGTGACCACCATGCCCACCAGCACCGCCGCGGGTTCTCAGCGTTCTTCTCGCTGCGGTTCCGCCACCCGACCCGCTGCGCCGGACGAGATCAGATCCTCCCGCCGACTTCGGGGCACTGTTCGCGGGTCGTGTCCAGGAACGCGGCGAGCACCGGGGAGCGGTCCCGCGTCCGGAACGACATCACCAGTTCCGGCAGGTCGATGCGCGGGCGCACTTCGCTGATCCAGGTGTCCGGGCGGGGGGCGGCGCGCACGCAGGCCGGGACGAGGCCCACGCCGAGGCCGCACGCGGCGAGCCCGACGATGGTGTGCACGTCGCGGGCCTCGGTGGCGCGGCGGAGCGCGGGCGCGTCCTCGCCGAGCAGCTGGCGCAGGCCGGCGCGGACGTAGGGCTCCTCGTCGGCCGGGGTGATGATCAGGGCCTGCTCGCGCAGTTGTTCCGCGCGCACCGCGGCCTGCCCCGCGTAGGGGTGGGCGGAGCCGACGACGGCGACGAGCCGGTCGGTGCCGACGGTGACCGAGGTGAGGTTCTCGGCTCCCGCGCCGCGAGGGGCGCCGCGCCCGATGGCGAGGTCGAGGTCCCCGGCCAGCAGCGCGGCGGCGCTGTGCGCGGTCGACAGTTCCTGCACCTGCATCCGCACGTCGGGGTGCTCGCGACCGAAGCGGCCCAGCAGCCGCGGCAGCAGTTCCAGCAGCGCCGAGCCGATGAACCCCAGCCGCAGCCGACCCGTTTCGCCGCGCGCGGCCCGTCCGGCGTCTCCTGCTGCGGCCGTCATCTCCGCCAGCGCCCGCCGCGCCCGGTCCAGGAACGCCTCCCCCGCCGCGGTCGGGAACACGCCGTGCGGCGTGCGGTCGAACAGCGGGGCGCCGACTTCCCGTTCCAGGGCGGCGATCTGCTTGGACAGCGGGGGTTGCGCGATGCCGATGGCGGTGGCCGCGCGGCCGAAGTGCTGGTGTTCGGCGAGGGCGAGCGCATAGCGCAGGTGCCGGGCTTCCACCTGGCGAGCCTACGCCCCTTCATTCCGGTGAGATATCACGAACGCGCTTGCGAGATATCCCGGTGGATCGGCGCGTGATCGGCGGCTGGACTGGGCGTGCGCTCGGGATCACGGGCGCACGCCCAGCAGGAAGAGCAGCACCATGACTGATTCATCCACAGTGGACGCCGTGTTCGTGCTCGTGCACGGAGCTTGGCACTCGTCCGCGCAATGGGCGGCCGCGCAGCGCGCCCTCACCGCTCGCGGCGCCGCGAGCGTCGCCGTCGACCTGCCCGGACACGGCTTCGACGCGCCGCTGCCGAGCGGTTACGCCGAACCCGGCCAGCCCGGACTGGACACCGAGAAGTCCGCGCTGGCCGGCATGACGATGGACGAGGCCGCGGCCGCGATCGTCGCGGTGCTGCGCGGTGCGCGCCGGCATTCGCAGGTGGTGCTCGTCTCGCACAGCGCGGGTGGCGGCCCGGCCTCGCTCGCGGCGGAACTCGCGCCGGAACTGGTGGACCTGCAGGTCTACTTGTCGGCGTTCGTCCCGGCCGGTCGGCCCCGGTTCGCCGACTACATCACCGCACCGGAGAACGCCGACGCGCTCGGCGCGAGCCTGTACATCGGCGATTCCGAGGCCCTCGGCGCGATGCGGATCAACCCGCTGTCCACCGACCCCGACTACGTCGAGGAACTGCGCCGCACCCACTACAGCGACACCCCGGCGGCCGCGTTCACCCGCTGGCGGCACGCGTTGAGCCCGGACCTGCCGATCGCGATTCCGACCACCGCGGTCACCGTGACCGCCGACCGCTGGGGAGCCGTGCCGCGCGCCTTCGTGCGCTGCGCATCGGACCGGGCCCTCGCTCCCGCCACGCAGGACCTGATGATCGCCGAAGCCGACGCGGCCATGCCCGAGCACCCCTTCGCGGTCAGCACGCTGCCGGGCGGGCACACCCCGTTCGCCGCCCGTCCGGACGACCTGGCCGCCGCGCTGATGTCGGTGCTGCGCCGCCCGCGGGCCGCCGAGTGATCTCCACAGGTAGCGGCGAAGCCACCGCGGCCCGGCCAGGGCTCGCGAACCGGCTGGTGCTGCCGATCGTGCTCACCGCGACGTTCATGCAGCTGCTCGACGTCACGATCGCTCAGGTCGGACTCCCCGCCATCCAACGCGACCTGCGAATCGGGCCGGGAGCCGCGCAACTGGTGCTGGCCGGGTACACGCTCACCTACGCTTGCACGCTGGTCCCGGCGGGGCGGCTGGGCGACCGATACGGATATCGGCGCCTGTTCACCACCGGTGTAGTGCTGTTCGTCCTCGCGTCGGCGACCTGCGCGGCCGCCCCCACCGGTGAGCTGCTGGTGCTCGCGCGGCTCGTGCAAGGCGTGGGGCAGCGGGCTGATGGGGCCGCAAGTCCTGTCGATCCTCCAATCCGAGGTGCCCGTCGCGCGCCGTCCGCACGCGCTGGGCCTGCTCACCGCGACGATGGGCATCGCCTCGCTCATCGGTCCGGCGCTGGGCGGCGTGCTGCTCGCCGCCGCCCCGCACGAGTTCGGGTGGCGGCTCGTCTTCCTGGTGAACGTCCCGGTCGGCCTGCTAGCGCTGGCCGGAAGCCGCCTGCTGCCTCGTGGCCGGACCGCCGCAGGAGTCACCGTCGACTGGCTGGGCGCCGTACTGGCCACGACGGGACTCGGGTCGCTGATCCTGCCGGTCGCGCTCGGCCGGGATCTCGCGCCCTGGTCGACGTGGGCCTGCTTCGCGGTTTCCGGGACGGTCCTCGGCGCGTTCGCCCTGACTCAGCGCCGCGCCCGCGATCCCCTGCTGCACCCGAGCGTGCTGCGCGACCCCACTACCCGCACCGGGATCCTGCTGGTGCTGATGTTCAACGCAGGCCTCCCCTCGTTCAACTACCTGCTGCTGATGCACTTGCAAATCTCCGCTGGCCACAGCGCACTGGCGGCCGGGCTGCTCAACGCGCCCTATCCGATCGCGGCGATCGCGGGCAGCCGGGTCGCTCCCCGGCTCGCCGCCCGCTTCGGTCCCCGGTTGCTCGCCGTGGCGGCGGCGTTGTTCGCCGCGGCGGCCTCAGCGCTCATCCTCGGAATCTCCTCGACCTGGGCGACCCTCGCGCTGCTGGTGCCTGCCGGGGCCGCGTTCGGGGTGTTCACCGCCTCGGCATTCACCCTGGTGCTGTCCGGAGTGGAGCCCGCGGCGGCGGGCTCGGCCGCAGGATTGCTGCCGACAGCCCAGCAGCTCGGCGGTTCGCTCGGCGTGGCGCTGGCCGGTGCGACGTACTTCACGGCCGGGCAGTCCTTCGGGCACGCCATGGCCTACGAGGCGGCAGTGTTCCTGTGCACCGCGGGAATAGCACTGCGCGTGCGACGTTGAACGTTTCAGCCTCGGTCGTGCGCCGGCATCGCGATCGAGGTTCTCGAACCGACCGCACAAGGAGCAGCGAGTGGGCAACAGCGACGAAGCAGTGGAATTGAGCCCGACCGACTGGGTTCAGGACCAGACGAAGAAGATCCGCGAGACCGGGACCACCGAGGGCTTGGACATCAAGGGCTCACCGATCGTGCTGCTCACGTTGCGCGGCGCCCGGACCGGGAAGCTGCGCCACACCCCCGTGATGCGGGTCGAGCACAACGGCAGCTACGCGGTCGTCGCCTCCAAGGGCGGTGCGCCGGAGCACCCCACCTGGTACTACAACATCAAGGCCCACCCCGAGTTCCCGCTCCAGGACGGCGCCACGACCAAGGACTACGTCGCCCGCGAGGTCGAGGGTGCCGAGCGCGCCGAGTGGTGGGAGCGCGCGGTAGCCGCCTTCCCGTCCTACGCCGAGTACCAGGAGAAGACCGACCGCCACATCCCGGTCTTCGTGCTCGACCCCAAGTGACCTGACGCAGGCCCCGTTCGGAACGGCCTGCGCAGGAGTCCGGGTGCGGAACCTCAGCGGTTTCCTCGCGAGGACGGCTTTTCCCTCGTGGCGGAGCCATTGGGAAAAATGATCCCGCAGCGAGGAAACCGCTGAGGTTCCGCCACCCGACTCCTGCGCAGGCCAAGACCAACGATCCTCATCCGTCCAGGGCGGTGATGCGGTCGTTGAGGTAGGCGTCCCAGTTGTCGGCTCGGTTGCGCAGGTGGGGGCGGACGTTGTCGTCGGTCTGCAGCATGAAGCGGTTCGCGAGGATCGCCTCCGCCACCTGCTCGCCGACCTGTTCCGGTTGCAGCGCCTCGAATTCCGGGCCGGGCCCGCGCGTCGTGGTCTCCGGACCGAACGAGCGGATCGACCCGGCGATACCGGTCACCACCGGTCCGGGGCACAGCACGGTGACGCCGATGCCCTGCGGTCGCAGGTACAGCGCGAGCCCTTCGGAGAGCTGGATCAGCGCCGCCTTCGAGGCCGCGTAGGGCAACCGGTCGTAGGAGTAGGTGAACAGCCCGGCGAACGACGCGGTGTTCACCAGGTGCCCCGAGCCCTGCTCCACCAGCAGCGGCAGGAACGCGGAATTGCTGCGCACCACCGACATCAGGTTGACGTCGAGCACCCGCTGCCACTCCGCGACCGGGATGTGCTCGGGAAGCCCCCTGGTCAGCACTCCGGCGTTGTTCATCACCACGTCGACCCGGCCGAACGCGTCCGCAGTGGAGTCCCGCAGCGCCTCGAACGCGCCCTCCGCCGCCACGTCACAAGGCACCGCGAGCGCGGACCCGCCGGTCGCCGCGATCTCACCGGCCACCCGTTCCGCGCCCGCCGCGTCGATGTCGGCGATCACGACCCGCGCGCCCCGGTCGACCAGGGACCACGCGGTGGCCCGGCCGATCCCGCTCGCCGCTCCGGTGATCACCGCGACCTTGTCCCGCAACGTCTCCACGGTCGTCCTCCTAGCGCTGGTCGATCATCGTCGAACCTACGCGAGCCGTGGCGGCGCGGTCACTCCAGAGCGCGCAGCGCCGCCGCCGCGTCGGCGACGCAGTCGGCGAAACCGGGCCGGTCGTCGGAGATCCAGCGCGCGAACGCGACCTGGAAGACCGTCACCGCGCTGTGCGCGGCGAGGCTCGCGGTGGGTTCGTCGACCCCGCGCTCGTGCAGCGCCCGGATCGTCGCGTCCGTCATCGAGGCGAGCTTGAGCAGTTCGCGTTCCTGCAGGCTCGGGTTCGCCGCGATGATCGCGGAGCGCCGCACGGTGCGGTCCCGGCGGTCCCGCAGCAGCTCGCCGCCCGCGACCACGCCGGCCAACGCCGCGTCCAGCGGGGACAGCTCCTCCGGCGCGGCGAGGATCGCGTCGTGGGCGGTCCGCTGCATGGTCCCGGAGCCGTCGAAGAGGACTTCGCGCTTGTCGGCGAAGTGCCGGAAGAAGGTCCGCTCGGTGACGCCGGCGCGGGCGGCGATATCGCCAGCGGTGGTCTGCTCGAAGCCGCGCTCGGCGAAGAGCTCCAAGGCGGCGCGGATCATCCGCCCTTGCGCGTCCGGTTCCCATCGAGCCATGCCCAGAAGAGTAGCGATGACAGCCACTGCCATCAGCTGCTACCGTTGATGTCAGCAACTGACATAACGAACAAGGGAGATCGCGTTGCGCGTCTTCATCACCGGCGCCTCCGGCTGGATCGGCTCGGCCGTCACCGACGAGCTGCTCGCCCACGGCTACGAGGTCACCGGCCTGGCCCGCTCCGACGCCTCGGCCGCGGCCCTGGAAGCCAAGGGCGCCGCCACCCACCGCGGCGATCTCGACGACCCGGACGGCTTGGCCGCGGCCGCCGCGAAGGCCGACGGCGTCATCCACCTCGCCTTCAAGCACGACTTCTCCGACTACGCCGGGGCTGGCCGCAGCGAGCGCACCGCCGTCCAGCGGATGCTGGAGGCGATGGGCGGGGACCGGCCGTTCCTGCTCGCCTCCGGCCTCATGAAAGGCGACCTGGACCGGCCGTTGACCGAGGACGACGTCCTGCCGCAGCACGGCGCCGACGCGGCTCGCGGTGGCAGCGAGAACCTCGCGCTGTCCTACGCCGGCCGCGGTGTCCGCGCCGTCGCGCTGCGGTTCTCCGCGACCGTGCACGGCATGGGCGACCCCGGCTTCACCTCCGTGCTGACGAAGATCGCGAAGGAGCGCGGCGCGGCCGGCTACATCGGCGACGGCTCGACCCGCTGGCCCGCGGTGCACCGCGCCGACGCCGCGCGCATGGTCCGGCTCGGCCTGGAGAAGGCCCCGGCGGGCTCGCGGCTGCACGCGGTCGCCGAAGGCGGAATCCCCTCCCGCGACATCGCGGGCGCGATCGGCGAACAGCTCGGCGTGCCCGCGATCTCGGTCGCTCCTGAGGACGCCGAGGCCCACTTCGGCTGGATCGGCGGCTTCTTCGGCATGGACGCCGACGCGACGAACGAACGCACCCGGGAGCTCCTGGACTGGACGCCCACGGGCCCGACCCTCCTGGAGGACATCGCCGCCGGGGCCTACGCACTACCGGAGTGACACCCCCGTTGCTCCGTTCCGAGGGGTCCTTTCGGAATGATCTTTTGATCGTTGCCTTGTCAGTGGCGGAGCCGCTGAGCGACCAGCTACACAGGTCATTCCGGAAGGACCCGCAACTCGGAACAGCACGGGATTCGCTTCCCGAACCATCACGGCGAGTCGGCGACCGGCTCGCCGTTGAGCTCTCCTTGCACCACCAGACGGTCGTTCCGGTCGGGCGTGACCGACCACAGCACGTTCATGTGCCGATTCAGCATGAGGGGATTCCGCCCGTCCGGCTCTGCGCGATCGAGGGACGCGTAGGCCACCCGGTCCGCCGGCTCCTTCGGCCGGACGAACACGAAGACCTCACCGGCTTCGTTCGTCGCCGACATCGGCTGTCCAGTGTAGACACCGCTGAAACCGGGGACGGGGAGCCAGCGCCCAGGCCAGGTATTGGGAGCCTCGGACTTCTCGCTGACCTGCCACAACACGCCGAGTTCGTCCAATGCGAACAGATGCAGCAGCCCGTCACCTCCCAGCGTCACCGTAGGCGGAGCCGCCAGCGGCTTGTCGCCGAACGGCTGATCCGAATGCTCGCCCCACTGGTCCTTTTCGCTTCCGTGCTGCGCCCAGGTGCGAAGTCGCTTCGTCTCCAGGTCCAACGCGAAGACCCGCAGGTATCCGTATTGGTCGATGTGGACCTTCGGGTCTCCGAAGATCGACGGAATCTCATCCCCCGCGCCGTGCATCGGTTCCGGACCGACCCACCGGTCCTCGCCGGGATTCCGCTGGGTGATGTGCCACAGCGTGTTCGCTTTGCCGCGGAAGAACACTTCGAGCTTTCCGTCCGAGTTCTGGATCGCCGCCGGCCGCCCTTGCACGTTGTCGACCTTCCCCATTGTTCTCCAGGCGCTCTTCGCGGCTCGCACGGCACCACCGGCCGACAGGTTGTACCGCAACTTGCCATCCTTGTTGACCGCGAACGCCACCATCCTTCCGTTGGCATCCGGCACGATGACGGGGACCTCGCTGACCCCGCCGCCGATGTTCTCCGGCCCGGCCCACGAGCCGTTCGCCTGCTGCCGGTATCGGTGGACGTCGGTCCCGGCTCGCTGCACTGTGACCAGGCTTCCGTCGGCGCCCCGGGCCGTGGAGCCGGCTGGAAAATCACATCCGGCTTCGTCGGCGCGCTCCACGCAAGGCATCGGGCTCGACGACGGAGGTTCGGGCGAGGCGGACGCCTCCGTGCCCGTCGGGTTCGTGGGCACGGGCAAGGAAAGGCCCGAAGCAGACGGCGGATCCGGTCGACCTTGCGATTCAGGCCCGTTCCCGGACCACAGCGCCGGAGTCGCGACGGCCGCCACCAGCACGGCTGCGGTCGCCGCCAGGACGGCGAACATCCGCTTCCGCTGACGGATCACGGCCCGCTCCGCCGGACTCGCGGGCAGCAGCGCGGGAGCCGAGGTGTGCGCGGCGTTGGGGGCGAGCACCAGGTCGTCGATGCGTTCGCTGCCGCGCTGGCGGGGCCGGGGCAGTCCGCGCCGGTGCAGCTCGCGGTCCAGACCGCGGTAGACGTCGCGCATGCTCAGCTGCGCCGGGCCGGTGGGATCGCCGCGGTCGAGCAGCCGGATCAGCTCACCGGTGAACGCGGTGTGCGGCGCTCCAGGAGGCGCGAGGGCGACCTGATCACGAGCGGCGGAGGTCAGGATGTACCCGCCGTGCACGTCGGCCAGGTCGATCGGGTCCTGCGAGCTGAGCGTGCCGATCGCGCGGCCGGAGAAGCAGCAGTCCAGCACCACGACGATCGCGCGGGCCCGGCTCTTGAGCAGGCTCCGCCGGATCGTCGTGAAGGGCACGGAGCTGTGCTCCAGCCGGTTGGCGTTCGGGTCGGTCGCCCTGGTCGCCAAGTACAGCTCACCGTCGGCGCTGACGAACCCGTGCCCCACGTAGTGCACGAGCAGCACATCCGTCGCCTGATCCGCCGCTTCCGCCACCGCGAGCCCCATCCGCATCGGATCGGCCGAATCCAAGATCCGAATGATCTGCTCCGAACGCACCCCGCACCGGTTCCGCAGGACGTGAGCCAGATCTTCCATGGTGGATTCGACGGCGGGAACCGGCGGCGCGGCGGCGTCGTTCGCGCAGGCCTGCGTGCCGACCAGGACCACCCTGCTACCCGGTGATTTCAACTCAGTCATCGACGCGCCCCTCCAGCCGTGGAGTACCGGGATTCACCGTGCCGGCAAACGTCCGCAGTGCACGTAATTTCCCCGACGCATCGACACCGGTGATGGAAATTTCCAAATTCACAGGAACCCCCTATTTTCGAGTTCGATGCGACGAGACTCGTGGCGCATTTCGAAAGCTACGGCGACACGTTAGCGCGCGACGCGATCCCCACGAGGGCGACGTGGCTCATTCTGCCATCATTTCGCGAGCACTCCGCAAGAATGCGGATTGATTCGGACGATCGAGCATTGCGAATCCGGTTGAGATACCTCAACACCGGAGATACGGTATCTCCGCGCATTTCGAAATCAACGGTCGACCGACCCCGACTGCCAGGCTCGGAGCCGCACGCTCCGATGTTCATCCACAGTGGACACGGGTCCGGCCACGGGCGGTGCACCGCAGCCGCCGCGGACGCGCGTTCACGTGATCACAGCACGTCCGCGACCATGGCGCCGTCCTTCTCCCCGTGCACCGTCAACCGGCCCGACTCGTCCGGCGTGACGGACCACAGGACGTCCATGGGTCGTTCCAGCGTTCCCGGCACCGGGCCGCCGCCGGAGGCGTAGACCACGCGGCCGGGCTTCTCCGCGAGCTGGGCGAACACCGTCACGCCGCCGTCGGCGTTCGTCGCCGCCACCGGCGAGCCCGTGTGGACGCCTTCGAGCCCTGGAACGGGGTTCGAGCTCGCCGGCCAGCTGTTGGGGGCGCCCTCTATGGTCTGCCACAGCGCTCCGGATTCGTCCAGGGCGAACAAGTGCATCCGCCCGTCCCCTTGCAGAGCCACCGTCGGCGCCGCCTTGAGCGGCCTGTCGCGGAACGGGTTCTGCGGATTCTCCTTGAAGCTCTGGCCGGGCTTCTGCGCCCAGGCGCGAAGAGTCCTGGTCTCCTTGTCCAACGCGAAGACCCGCAGCGTGCCGTTGCGGTCGATGTGCACCTCGGGGTCCCCGAAGATCGGCGCGGCCGAGTTCTTGTCGCCCATCAGGACGGCGCCGCCCCACTTGTCCTCCCCGGCTTCGAGTTGACTGATGCTCCAGAGCTCGTCGCCGGCGTCCCGGAAGAACACCGTGATCTTCCCCGTGCCGTCCTTGGCCGCCGCAGGTCTTCCGCGCGCATCGCCGACGTGCGCCAACTGCCGCCAGTTGCCCTTCGCGGCACGGACATCACCGCCGATCGCCAGGTTGTACTCCAGCTTGCCGCTCTCGTCGACCCCGAACGCGATCAGTTTTTCGTTGGAATCCGGCAGGATGACGGCACCGTGGGCGACCGCGTCCCCGAGCTCCTCCGGTTGAGCCAGCGAACCGTCAGGCCGCTGCTGGTACCGGACGACGCCCGCCGCATCCTGGTGCAGCGTCACGAACCTGCCCTGGCTGTCAAGAGCGGTCGACGGCGCGGGGGCGTCGCAGTCGGCCGGAGCGGACCGGCTCGCGCATCCGCTCGGCGGTGGCGTGGGCGAGACCGGATCGGAGGACCCGAACTGCACCGCCACCGCAAGCGCCGCTCCAGTCGCCAGGAGAGCAACGAGCAATCGTCTTCCAGGCACGGCAGGCCACCTGAGAGCACCCCGCTTCCCGAGAGCACCCCGCTTCCTGGAAGCACTCCGCTTCGGCGGCGCAGGAGGCAGTGGAGCCGTTCGCGGCGGGACGGTGGTCGCGGAGTGCGCGGCATTCGCGGCCAGCACCAGGTCGTCGATGCGTTCGCTGCCGCGCTGGCGGGGCCGGGGCAGTCCGCGCCGGTGCAGCTCCCGGTCCAAACTCCGGAAGACGTCGCGCATGCTCAGCAGCGCCGGACCGGTGGGATCGCCGCGGTCGAGCAGCCGGATCAGCTCACCGGTGAACGCGGTGTGCCGGGCCCCGGGAGGCGCCAGCGCGACCTGATCACGCGCCGCCGAAGTCAGCACGTACCCACCGTGCACATCTGCGAGATCGATCGGGTCCTGCGAGCTGAGCGTGCCGATCGCGCGGCCGGAGAAGCAGCAGTCCAGCACCACGACGATCGCGCGGGCCCGGCTGTTGAGCAGGCTCCGCCGGATCGAGGAGTACGCGACGGAACTGTGCTCCAGCCGGTACGACTCGGGGTCCGTCGCCTTCGTCGCCAAGTACAGCTCACCGTCGGCGCTGACGAACCCGTGCCCCACGTAGTGCACGAGCAGCACATCCGTCGCCTGATCCGCCGCTTCCGCCACCGCGAGCCCCATCCGCATCGGATCGGCCGAATCCAAGATCCGAATGATCTGCTCCGAACGCACCCCGCACCGCTTCGCCAGCACGCCCGCCAGATCGTCCATAGTGGACTCGACAGCGGGAACCGGCGGCGCCGCGACGTCGTTCGCGCAGCTCTGCGTGCCGACCAGGACCACCCTGCTACCCGGCGAGCGCAACTCGGCCATCGCCGGATCATCCCTCCAGGCGCGACGCATCGGACGTGGTCGCGGCGAGCGCCGTGGACAGTTCGTTCGCGAGCCGCCCGCGAGCGGTCAGGTCCGCTGCTCGCAGCTGCCCGGCGGACAACGTGCCACCGGTGCCGTCGGCGGTCCTGGTGACGGTGCAGGCGACCTCGGCGGCCCGGTGCTGCAACCACGTGCTCACGGCGGTGACGACTCCGGACGTCGTCGCCCCGGTTCCCAGCGCCACCAGGATCAACGTCGGAACGGTGCCGAGATGACCTGGTTCGGGAGGACGTTCGACGAGCTGCACGCGCCCTCGCAGCTCCGGCTCCTCGGCCAGCCACGTCCGCAGTGCGCGCAAGTCGTCCGCCGCATCGTCCCCGGTCAGCGAGATCTCCAGGTCCACGTCGACCCCCTGTTGTCGAGTTCGAAACGGCGAAACGCGTCCGGAAGTCAGCGAATTCCGCGGAGCCACGTTAGCGCGAGTCACGACGCGCGCGAAGGCGGTGGGTCCTTTTCGCCGCACATTCACGAAAAACCCGCACGGGCGCACGTTCGGGTCGTCCGATCGAACCAACGGAATCGAGCTCGACGACACGCACGGTGATCAATTCGAGCTCGAACCCGACAGGACGCCGATTTTCACCCGGCACGGAATCGCACGTGCGGATTTCCATCCACAATGGACACCGAGCACCGCACGCCGTACACGTCGGCCACGAGCTGCTCGGTCAGCACCTCCGCCGGGGTTCCGGTGGCCACCACCCGACCGCCGGAGAGCACCGCGAGTTCGTCGCAGAACATCCCCGCCAAGTTCAGGTCGTGCAGGGCGATCACGCTGGTCACCGGCAGTCGCCGCACCAGCGCGAGCAGTTCCAGCTGGTGGGCGATGTCGAGGTGGTTCGTCGGCTCATCGAGGATCAGTTCCGCCGGTTCCTGCGCCAAGGCCCGCGCGATCTGCGCGCGTTGCCGTTCCCCACCGGAGAGGCTGTGCCAGCGCCGGTCCGCCAGCCCGTCGAGCCCGGTCTGCGCCAGCACCCGCCGGATGATCTCCGCGTCGGCCGGGTTCGCGCCGCCCCAGCCGTTGCGGTGCGGGGTGCGGCCGAGGGCGACCACCTCGGTCACGGTGAGATCGACGTCGGTGCCCACCTGCTGCTCCACCACCGCCACCCGGCGAGCCAGGTCGCGCCGGGGCCACTGCGGCACCGCGCGCCCGCCGATCTCGACGGCCCCGGAGCTCGGTCGCCGCAGTCCGGCCAGCAGCCGCAGCAGCGAGGACTTCCCGGACCCGTTCGGCCCGAGCAGGCCCACCGTGCGGCCCTCGTCGACGCGCAGGCCCACCCCGTCGAGGATCAGCGCGCCTCCGGCGGACCAGGACACGTCGTGCGCGGACAAGCTCACGACACCCTCCCCCGCTTGGCCAGCAGCACGGCGAACGCGGGCACGCCGACGAGCGCGGTGACGACGCCGACGGGCACTTCCTGCGGGGCGGCGATGGTCGTGGCCAGCACGTCCACCCACACCAGCAGCACCGCGCCGAGCACGGCGGTCACCGGCAGCAGCGCGCGGTGGCGCGGACCCACGAGCAGCCGCGCGGCCTGCGGCAGCACCAGCCCGACGAAACCGATCGCACCGGCGGCGGCCACCAGCGTCGCGGCCAGCAGCGCGGTCGCCACCAGCAGCACCGCCCGCAACCGTGCCACCCGGACGCCGAGGGAGGCCGCGGCGTCCTGCCCGAACGCGAACGCGTCCAGCGCCCCCGCCCGCGACAGGCACAGCACCAGGCACACCGCGCACACCGCCGCGGAGATCGCGACGTCGTTCCACCGCGCGCCGGACAACGACCCCAGCAACCAGAACAGCACCCCGCGGGTCTGCTCCGCGTCCGCCGAGGTGATCACGATGTAGGAGGTGAGCGCGGAGAACAGCTGGGTTCCCGCGACCCCGGCGAGCACCGTGTGCCCGGCCGCTCCGCCCGCGACCGAGGCGAGCAGCATCACCAGTGCGAACGCCACCAGCGCCCCGGCGAACGCGCCCGCGGTGAGCCCGATCGCACCCGCGCCGAGCCCGAGCACCACGACCGACACCGCGCCGGTGGACGCTCCGGCGGACACGCCGAGCAGGAACGGATCGGCGAGCGGGTTGCGCAGCAGCGATTGCAGCACCGCCCCGCACACGCCGAGCCCGGCTCCGCAGATCGCGGCCAGCAGCGCCCGCGGCAGCCGCAGCTGCCACACGATGCCCTGACCGATGCGGGAGACGTCGGTGTCGAGCAGGCCCAGCCGATCGGCGACCACGCTGCCGACGTCGCCGACGGTGAGGTGCGCCGGCCCGAGCGTGACCGCGACCGCGATCGACAGCAGCAGCGCCGGAATCCCGGCGAGCACGATCGCGACCGGCGGCAGTCTCCCCGCGGACGGCACTGCCGTCACCGCTGGCGGTCCATCTCGACGAGCCGGTCCGCGAGCCGTTCGATGCCCCGCACGGTGCGCATGCTGACGTTGAGCTCGGTACCCGTCATGCCCATCAGGTGCCCGTCGCGCACCGCCGCGAGCCGGGACACCGCCGGATCCTCGTGCAGGAACCGGGTCTTCGCCGCCAGCCCGTCGCCTTCGCCGTCGCGGGTGAGGTCGCCGAGCACCAGCAGGTCCGGGTCGCGCGCGAGGACGTCCTCCCAGGACACCTGCGGCCACATCGAGCTGATGTCCGCGTAGGCGTTGCGCACGCCCAGCGCGCGGGTCATGACCGCGGGTGATCCGGTGGAACCCGCCATGTACGGCGATTCGGTGCGGGCGAACCAGAACAGCACCGAGGTCTCGGCGCGGGAGTCGAGCCCGGCGACCTTCCGCTGCGCCGCCGCGACCCGGCCGCGCAGCTGCTCGGTGAGCGCGTGACCACGTTCGGGGACGCCGAACAGGTCGGCGATCTCCTGCACCTCGCGGTAGATGTCGTCGAGCTCCACCGGTTTCGGCAGCGGCGCCTCCTCCGGGAAGCAGTTGCTCGGCGACAGGTACGTCGGCACGCCCAGCTCACCGAACCGCTCGCGGTCGGCGACCCCCTCATCGGTGAACACGGCCTTGTAGGCGCCGAGCACGAAGTCCGGTTCGGTGCCCAGCACCGACTCGAACGACGGGTTGTTGTCGGCCAGCCGCGGCACCCGCGAGTTCGCCTCCGCCAGCGCCGGATCGACCGGGTCGGTCCAGGTCGCGGTGCCCACCATCCGATCCGCCAGCCCCAAGGCCAGCATGATCTCGGTCGTGGACTGGTTCAGCGACACCGCGCGCCGCGGCGGCGCTTCGACGGTGACGTCGGTGTCGCAGTTGCGCACCGTCGTCGCGGCCTCGCCGCGGATGGTGTCGTCGGCGGGCGCGGCGCACGAGACCAGCACGGCGGCGGCCAGCGCCACCAGCCCGAGGCGTAACGAGCGGGCGTGCGAGAACGGCATGGCACGAGGTTCCTCACCCCGGACCCAGGCGCGGAGTCCGGCAGGCTGCGACCCGGAACCGCCTGCGGTCCGGGGAGCCGGCCAGGTCTTCGGGCTCGGGCTCAGCGGGCGAGATCCCTTCCCGGACCGGGAGGTCCAGTGGTTCCGGCCGTGGCCGTCCTCGCCCATCGCCCCTACCGCTGCGCGTCAGCTCCGGCTTCCGACCGGATTCCCTGCCCTCACGGGCGCGACAGGCTCCCGAGCACCCTAACCGGACATCCCACTACCCCATCAAGGTGATGTTCCTCGCCGTGAGTAGGGGTGAGCGGCCTGCATAGGTGGTCGGGTGGCGGAACCTCAGTCGCTTCCTCGCTGCGGGATCTTTTTCCCGAGTGGCTCCGCCACGAGGGAAAAAGCTGTCCTCGCGAGAAACCCACTGAGAACCCGCGGGTGGTCGAGCTGCGTGCGTGGTCGCTGCTCAGCGACTTCGTCGCTGACAAGACGCAGACGTCACCAGGTGACGGGGAGTCTTGCGATTCCGTTGCCCATTTGTTCGTCGTCTTCGGAATCGGTGGGCATGCCGACCTTTTCGATCGGGACGGCGAGGGTGAGCTCGGGCAGGCGGCGCAGGAGCGCTCCGTAGACCTCTTGGAGTTCGATGCGCGCGAGGGGGGCACCGATGCAGTGCGACAGGCCGTGGCTGAACGCCAAGTGCGGGTTGGGGCTGCGGCCGACGTCGAAGGTCTCCGGGTCGTCGAAGACGCGGTCGTCGAACGACGGCGAGTAGTGGTCGCACAGCACCAGGTCACCGGCCTTGATGACGACACCGCCGATCTCGATGTCCTCGCCGGCGTAGCGGGGCTGGAAGGACTCGTCGACCTTGCTCAGCCGCAGCACCTCCTCGACGGCGGTCTCCAGCAGGCCGGGGTCGCGCACGACGCGTTCGCGCTGCTCGGGGTGCGAGGCGAACAGGGCGATGCCCGCGCTGAGGTTCGTCGGCGTCACCAGGTACGAGAAGCTGATCGTGGAGATCAGTTCGCACACCGTGCCGTCGTCGATCTCCGCCTCGCACAGCGCGGAGATGAGGTGCTCGTCCGGTTCGCGGCGCTTCTCCGCGACCAGTTCCTGCAGGTAGGCGAACAGCTCTTGGGCTCCGACGGCCACCTTCTCCGACTCGTCGAGCCGTCCGGCCCCGGCCAGCATCGCCATGAACCGGTCGTGCTCAGCCACGCCGAGCAGGTCGCAGAGCACTTCGAACGACAGCGGCAGCGACAGCTCCGCGTGCAGGTCCACCGGCGGCGCGGACGCCGTGATCCGGTCCAGGTGCGCGGCGACGCGCGCGGCGACCCGCTCCCGCAGCGCGACCATCCGCTTCGCGGAGAAGTGGGGGGTGAGCGCGGCGCGGGTCTTCACGTGGATCTCGCGCGCCACCTCCGGATCGTCGCTGCGCACCAGGGTGTCCAGCAGCGGGCTGTCGAGGTAGCGGGGCCGGTTCTCCGGGTCGGGGTGGGAGCGGCCGATGCGGCGGTCCTTGAGCAGTTGCTTGAGCTCGGCGAGCCGGGTCACCAGCCACGCCTCATCACCGGCGCGGGTGCGCACCTTGACGACGGGGCCGCGTTCGCGCAGCTGCCGCATCAGCGGGCTCAGCCTGCCGACCACGGACCCTTCGGACTTCAGCAGCGGCAGCTCGTCGACGGTCATGGATGTGTCCTCCGCGGCGGGGCAGCGATCATGGGCGTGCCGCCGACGTTAGGCCCCATTCGCTGGGGAAAAGACCACACCGCGGGAGCGGGTCGGCCCTCGGCGCCGGCAGCGGACGCCGCACTCGATCCGGACCGGACGGTCACCGCCGAAACGTGAAGTGATGACCGCTTTCATGATCCCACCCGAACACGAGCAGCATGAAGACGAAGTTCACCAGCGCGGAAGTCCACAACGCGATGAGCGGCGACATCCACTGACCTAGCACGACCACTCCTCCGGAGAGCGCGAACAGGACAGCACCCGGACCAACTAGGAGCCCGACGACTCCCCCCAGCGCGGAAACAGTCGCACCAGCACGCGACAGCAGTACATCTCGTCCCACGAAGAAGTAGGCGATCGAAGCCATCATGGCGGCGGACACCGACGGGAGGAGGATGAATCCTTGGACACCCGTTTCGATGGAATCGGGATCGGAGCGGATCGCTCGCCCGACGGGATCCCACTCCGCGGGGATGTCGCCCCACCTCAGACCGATGGCAGCCAAGATCAGGACGAGCACCAGGATCACGAAGATCCCTACCCGCTGCCAGGGTGTTCGAACCGCTTTGCGCTGCGGCCTCGCGATGCGGTACGTCTTGGGGATCTTGTAGCTCTTGTGCCCATCGTGCGTCCTCGAACCGATCGTGGCCGCACCATCCCGGGCAGCGTGCTCATGGCGGGCGACGTCCACCGCGGCGCTCCGCCGCGTCGATGGCTTGACCGTCGCCACTGCTGGAGATTCCGGCTCCGAGCGCCCGGCGAGTTCGGCACGCGCGTCCGACGGCGAACTCCTGCACAGCGCCAGATCTCCTGCCGCGTTCACCGCGCGACGCTGCGGGCGCGGCAGTCCGTGCGAGGAGAGTCGGCGGTCGACGTGGCGGAACAGTTCGTCGAGGCTCACGGGGCCGGACGTGCCCAGCGCCTCCAGCATCGCGCCGGTGAACGCCGTGTGCCGCTGCCCCGCGGGCGCGTGCGACACCGAGGTGGCCGTGGTCGAGGTCATGATGTACGTACCGGCGATGTCGACCTTCCCCGCGATCACGTTCCGCGGCTCGGCCCACGCCGAAAGCAGAGCCGATTCGGAAAAGCCCCTGATGCGGCCGCTTGCTCGAGACCGGATCTCTCAGACGCACTCTCCCGGCTTGCACCGATCACGTAGGGGTTCTCTGATTCCGGCGGCGGAGATCCAGGACCGCCGATGCCGCTCGCAGTGCGCGCACCTGCCCACCGCACGAGCGTGCGCAGGCGGAGCGCGACCCCTCATCTCGCGTCGTGGGCGGCGATCGCTCGGTCGATGTCGTCGGCGAGGAGGTGGTGGTTGAGGGCGATGGCGGCCTTCGAACCGGCGGCTGCCGCGTTGACGAGCTGGGCGGGGCTGTCCGAGACGTTGCCCGCCGCCCACACTCCCGCGACGCTGGTCTGGCCGGAGGGGTCGACGCGGACCCAGTCGTCGTCGCCGGCCTCGCAGCCCAGCGACGTCAGCAGCTCGTCGCGCGGTACGAACCTCGGGCCGACGAAAACGGTGCTGCGAGCGACGATCCGGCCGTCGGCGAGTTCCACGGCGGACACCGCGTCCGCCTCGGTCACGACGCGCACCACCTCCCCGTCGACGATCCGCACTCCGCGGGCCAGCAGGCGGTGGCGTTCGTCGTCGGTCAGCGCGATCCGGTTCGGGAAGAACACGACGTCGTCGGACCACTGCCGGATCAGCTGCGCCTGGTGCAGCGAGAACGGCCGGTTGTCGCCGCCGACCACGGCCAGCGGGGTGTCGCGCACCTCGAAACCGTGGCAGTACGGGCAGTGCAGCACGTCGCGGCCCCAGCGCTCGCGCAGTCCGGCGATCTCCGGCAGTTCGTCGCGCAACCCGGTGGCCACCAGCACCGCGCGGGCGGTGAGCACGTCGTCGCCGTCGAGGCGGATCGCGAATCCGCCGTCGGCGCGTTCGAGACCGGAGACCCGCGCGTCGCGGATCTCGCCGCCGTAGTGGCGGACCTCCTCCCGCCCGGCCGCGACCAGCTCGGCCGGGTCCGCACCGTCCCTGGACGGAAAACCGTGCAGGTGGCGGGAAGGCGCGTTGCGCGGCTCCCCCGCGTCGAGCAGCACGACCTGCCGCCGGGATCGG
This sequence comes from Saccharopolyspora sp. NPDC002578, assembly GCF_053592695.1. Lineage (NCBI taxonomy): Bacteria > Bacillati > Actinomycetota > Actinomycetes > Pseudonocardiales > Pseudonocardiaceae > Saccharopolyspora > Saccharopolyspora sp. NPDC002578. The sequence goes on from NZ_JBSFWJ010000002.1 coordinate 198,163, forward strand.
CCCAGCATCATCGCGGCGGCCAGGCCCGCGGCCCCGCCGCCGATGATCACAACGTCCTCGTCCAGCATGTTCGCCCTCCCGGATCTCCATCGCCGTCGCCCCGGGCGAACACGCGGTCAGCGGCCCGCTCCGGAGCGGGCCGCCCTGATGTTCACCGTCCGGAGGCGGTTACACTCGAAACGTAACAAGTAGTTCACCGGTTAACGAAATGGGATGGCCTTGTCCTTCCTCCAAGAGCGCGCGCAGGAGTCGTGGAGCGCCGGGAACCCGGACCTCGACACCTCCCCCATGGCGGTCGTCGCGCTGATCAACCGCATCGCCGCCGTGCTGGAACAGGCCACGGAACAGCTCTACGACAGCGCCGCGCTCACCCCGGCCGAGGTCAAACTGCTCGTACCGCTGCGCCACCTCGAAGAACCCGTCACCGCGGCGTACCTGGCGGCGCAACTCGGCATGTCGCGCGCGGGCGTGAGCAAAACCCTGGCCAAGCTGGACAGGCGCGGATTCATCACGCGCACCGCGAAACCGGCCGACCGCCGTGCCACCCACATCAGCATCACGCCGGAAGCCGAGCGCACCATCGACGACGTCTTCCCCCGCGAGCTCGACGCCCACGCGCGGTTGCTCGCCGACCTCGGCCAGGAACGCGACGCGGTGCTCACCGCCCTGCACCGCCTCGCCGACACGATGGAATCCCACGCCTCCGACGCACCCCGACGAGCGACGTCGACCTGATCAGCGATGCGCCCGTGCGGATCGGCGAGCCTTACGACCTTCCGCCGTCCGACACGCAGCGCCGAGCCCCGTACCGGTGATCGTCGATCGTCCGGCAAGCTGTCCTGGACGATCGCGCGAGCAGCACCCCGAGATGACCACCCGTCCGGCGGATGTTCGCGGGTGCCGAGGCCGGTATCGGTGACGGGCGCCGACGTTCTGGGGAGGCGACGCATGGGACCGACGGGCTCCGACGAGCGTGCCGTGCCGATCGAGCCGAGGACGGCGCGGGCGGCGGCAGCGGTGCTGCGGGCCGCGCGGTCGTGGCGCGCGGCGGCGACGGCGCTGCTGGCGGAGCCGGACCGGCTGCGCGACTCGGCGCGGGAGCAGTACGAGGCCGCGCGGCGCCACGAGGTCCGCGGGCGGCTGCGGGAAATGCCGGTGAGCAGGCTCCGCGAGGCCGCTACCGGCCGGTTGCGGCTCGGCGAACTGGAGCGGTCCGGGTTCCGGACCGTCGCGGACGTGGCCGATGCCGGGCCGGACCGGCTGCGGGCCGTGCCGGGCGTCGGCCCCGCCACCGCGCGCGACGCCGTGGCCGCCGCCGAACGGATCTCGCAGGTGACGGCGCAGGACACCGTGGTGCGCCTCGACCCGGATCGGCGCGACTCGGCGCACACCGGGCTGCTCGCGACGCTGCGGGCGTGGGAGGTCGCCGGGGAGCAGGCGTCGGCCCAGCGGGACGCGGCGCGCCGCGGGGTCGGCGAGCTGGACGAGCTGGAACCGGTCGCGCACCGCACCGGCAGCAGGTTCCGGATGCTGCTGACCGGCCGTCGCGGCAAGGCGACCGCGCGGGAAGCGTTGGGGCGCCTGGAAGACCTGCTCGCCGACCCGAGCGCCGACCGGGTGCGCGCGGCCGCGGACGAAGCCGTCGGCGCCGAGGCGCGGCAGGTTCCCGACGAGCTGTGGCGGGACTACCAGCGGCGTGCCGCCACGTACAACACGCTGCTCAGCGAGCTGACCGGCCACGCGAGCACCGACGCGCGGTCGGCGACCGGTCACCTGCCGCCGGAGCAGGAACGGCAGGTCACCTCGACCTCGCTGGACACCCGGCTGATGCGGGTCGCGCTGCGCGGCTACCAGGCGTTCGGGGCGAAGTTCGCGCTCGCCCGGCGGCGCTGCATCCTCGGCGACGAGATGGGGCTGGGCAAGACCGTGGAGGCGCTCGCCGCGATGGCCCACCTCGCGGCCGGCGGCGCGCGGCACTTCCTCGTGGTGTGCCCGGCCAGCGTGCTGATCAACTGGGTGGAGGAGACGGCCCGGCACAGCGCGCTCGTCCCGCACCCGCTGCACGGCCCCACCCGGGACGCGGACGCGCGCGAGTGGCTGCGCGACGGCGGTGTCGCGGTGACCACGTTCGACACCCTGCAGCGGCTGCGGCTGGACTCGGCGCCGCTGGCGATGGTCGTCGTGGACGAAGCGCACTACATCAAGAACCCGCAGGCGAAGCGGTCCCAGGCGGTCGTCTCGGTCGTGGCCGGAGCCGGCCGCGCGCTGCTGCTCACCGGCACGCCGATGGAGAACCGGGTGGAGGAGTTCCGCACCCTGGTCGGCTACCTGCAACCGGAGGTGGCGCGGCAGCTGGACGCGCGGGATGCGTTGTCCCCCAACCGTTTCCGCAGAGCGGTGGCACCGGCGTACCTGCGGCGCAACCAGCAGGACGTGCTCACCGAACTACCCGAGCTGATCGAGCTGGAGGACTGGGTGGAGCTCGGCGGCACCGCCGAATCCCGCGCCTACCTGGCCGGGGTGCGCGACGGGAACATGATGGCGATGCGCCGCGCCGCCTACGCGTCCTCGCGTTCCGCGAAGCTGGAGCGGTTGCGCGAGATCGTCGAGGACGCCGCCGCCGAGCAGTGGAAGGTCGTGGTGTTCACGAACTTCCTCGACGTCATCGACACCGTGCGCGCCGCCCTCGGACCGGCCGTGATGCCGCTGGCGTTGACCGGTGCGCTGTCCGCCCGCGGCAAGCAGGACCTGATCGACGAGTTCACCGAACGCGAAGGTCACGCCGTGCTGCTCGCCCAGATCCTCGCCGGTGGCACGGGGCTCAACATCCAGGCGGCGAACGTCGTGATCCTCGCCGAGCCGCAGCTCAAACCCAGCACGGAGGACCAGGCCATCGCCAGGTGCCACCGCATGGGCCAGACGCGGAAGGTCCACGTGCACCGCATCCTCGCCAAGGACAGCGTGGACGAACGCCTCACCGAGACCTTGGTGGCGAAGTCCGAGATCTTCGACGCCTACGCCCGCGAGAGCACCGCGAAGCTCGCCGATCCTGAGGCGCTGAACACCGCACCGCTCGCCGAAGCGCAGCACGACGGCACGGCCGCCGAACGGCGCATCGTCGCGGCCGAACGCCACCGCCTCGGCCTCGGCTGAGCCCGAACGGCTCGCGGGCCCGGAAGGCCGCGTTACCCGTTCGGCCGAACAGGAGTCCTTGGCGCACCGCTTCGTGCCCTCCCGTCCCGGCTCGGCGCCTGCCGGACAACCGCGAGCGCACTGATCACGTCGACCGGCTGACCCGTTGAACGAGCTGGGAGCCACAGCAGATGAGACGAACAGCAGCGATCTTGATCGCGACCACCGGCCTCCTCGCGGGTTCGGTCGGGCAGGCCGCGGCGGTCGGCAGCTGGACGGAGGAACCGGTGCCGACGACGGCCGAGAGCGCCACGTTGACCGCCGCGGGCAGCGCCCAGGGCGAATCCTGGGCCTTCGGCTACGACGGCGCGAACCCCAAGTTCCAGACCAGCGCGGTGTACCGGAAGGACGAGCAGGGCTGGCAGGCGGTGCCGCTCGACGACATCGGGCCGCTGACGGACGGCGCGGTCCTCGCACCGGGCGATGCCTGGACGATCGGAACGTCGCCCGGCACCGGGTCCGGCAGCTCGGCGCACTGGAACGGCCAGGAGTGGACTCCGATCGAGCTCGATCCCCTGCCCGGCAAGTACGTGCGGCCGCTGGCGCTGAAGGCGTTCGCCCCGGACGACGTGTGGACGGTCGGCCACGCCTATTCCACGCGCGGCTTGGCGCAGCACTGGGACGGCGCGAAGTGGACCGACGTCCCGGTCCCGGTGCTGGAGAGCGGCGGCTACTCCCTGGTGGACGTGGACGGCGCGGCGACGAACGACCTGTGGTCGGTCGGCAGCGTCCCGTCGACCTCGCGCGGCGTCGCCTTGCACTGGGACGGCGCGGCGTGGACCGAGGTGCCCGCCCCGGACTTCGATCCGAACCCCGAGGTTCCGGAGGCGCTCACCAACGTGCTCGCCCTCGCGGCGGACGACGTGTGGGTCGGCGGCCACACCGGCGAGTCGCAGCACCAGATCCCGTACACCGCGCACTGGGACGGCACCGGCTGGGAGGTGTTCGAGCTCCCCGAATCGGGCCACGTCACCGACCTGATCCAGGTCGGCGACGAGGTACAGCTCTTCGCGATCGGCCCGAACCTCGAACCGATCTGGTACGCGTGGACCGACGGCGAGTGGCTGGGCCGGCTCGCACCGCCGATGGTCCGCGTCGAAGGCGCGGCCGTGCAGGACGACGGTGCCGTGCTCGGCGTCGGCTACACCGGCTCCGGCGACGCGCTGAATCCGTACACCGCGACCTACCACGAGTGACACCCGCCCGTTCCGGTCCAGCGTTCCGCCCGGAACGCTGGACCGGTGGTGCGTCTCGAACCGACCTCCCCGCGTACTTCCCGCACACCGCAGTGGAGCGATCGCCGGTTCTCGCGCCCTCTTGCGCGAATTCGTCCACAAAGGATTCTGTTCGAATTAGGCTGAAGAACAAGAGATCCAACTTTCACACGGATCACCGCGTTGACCTTATGATGAACCCATGTCATCGTCGGTATCAGTTCCCGAAAAGACGCTTGAACATTGGGCGAGCCAGTACGTCACCTACCGGTACGCGTCCAAAGCAGCACTGTGGTGGCCCACCACCGGCGAAGATCTCGAACTGGGATGGTTACCCCCGAAACCGGGAAAAAGCGTACGGCTGGAACTGAAGACGACGACGCTCAGCCCATCGGGCTCGCACGCCGTGAAGATCGATATTCGCCAACTCTGGAAGTATCAGCAGCTTCCACAAGGGCATCAGCCCTTCTACGTTTTCCCTTGCCCCTTCTGGGAAGGTGAACTGCACAAGGCAGCCTCCGCCGCACATCGCAAGGTCACCGAGCTGGGATTCTCCCGCAGCGGTCGCCGGTGGTGGTTCGCCGAGTGGATGGTGGTACTCACCGCCGCCCAGGTGGCCAACGTGTTCCGGCCGGAGCTTCGTGATTACGCTCGAACCCGCCGCGACGCAACCCGCACGCTCGTCAGCTTCGCGCCGAACGACCCCACGCCACGGTGGCATGTCGCGGCGACCCCGAAACCGAATCCCGTACCGTGGCGGAAGTTCTGGACGGTGCTGGAACGGTGCGGATACCGAGACTGGCCACAGCTGATCAGAGTTCCGCAGAAATACTTCACATCGAAGCACGAGCTCTTCTCGTACGGCTACGTGCTGGAGATGATGCAAGCCGCCGCAGAAGCGGGCGACTACGGGCAGCTCGTCACGTTGGCTCCCAGTGAGAACGCCTTCCACGTGGTCCCGAGTTTCACAACGGGTCTCGCCGATGACGCAGAGGAGATCACCCGGGAGTCCGAGAACCGGCCGTTCGGAGTGCACTTGGACATCACCGCATTGAGCTGGGACACCTGATGGCATGCACACAACAGAGGCACGAACAGGACACCCGCAGAACCGACAACGGAGAAGCGCTGCACTGGTGCCACCGCGCTCCCCGGCCCACCGTCGCCTATGACGATGGGCCGGGGGCACCGGCCTACCAGGTCACGGGCAGGGCGTGGAGGCCGAAGATGGCGGCGTCGTTCTTCAGCGGGATCTCGTCGAGGGACGACGCCGGGCGCAGGTCGGGGACCTTGCGGAACAGGGTCTCGTAGACGATCTCCAGTTCCATCCGGGCGAGGTTCTGGCCGAGGCACTGGTGCGGGCCGTAGCCGAAGGCGACGTGCTGGCGGGCGCCGCGTTCGACGTCGATCTCCTCGGGGTTGTCGAACGCCGCCGGGTCGCGGTTGGCGGCGCCGCCGAGGGCGAACACGCCCTCCCCCGCCTTGATCGGCTGGCCGCCGATCTCCAAGTCCTCCTTGGCGATCCGCACGGTGATCAGGTCGGTGATGCTGAAGTAGCGCAGCAGTTCGTCGACCACGTCGAGGGTGCTGCTCGTGTCGCCGACGATCCGGTCGCGCAGCTGCGAATTCTGCATCAGCGCCAGCGATCCCAGCGAGATCATGTTGCCGGTGGTGTCGTGCCCGGCGGTGAGCAGCAGGAACGCCAGGTCGACCAGTTCGGCGTGGTCGTAGGAGCGTTCCTCGGGGGATTTGGCGGCCTGACGGCTGAGCAGGTCGTCGCCGGGTTCCTTCTCCTTGCTCGTCACCAGTTCGTCCAAGTAGGACTGCAGGTCGAAGAACGCCTGTTGGCGGGCCAGCGGCGGTTCGGTGGTGTTGAGCATCGTCGAGGTGCGGTCCTCGAAGAACTCGTGGTCGTCGTAGGAGACCCCGAGCAGTTCGCAGATCACCAGCGACGGCACCGGGAACGACAGCGCCTTGACCAGGTCGGCCGGTTTCGGGCCCGCCAGCATCGCGTCGACGGCCTCGTCGACGATCTGCTGGATGCGGGGGCGCAGCGCCTCGGTCTTGCGCACCGTGAACTCGCCGACGACGGCGCGGCGGGCACGGGTGTGCACCGGCGGGTCCATGCCCGCCAGCGACAGCGTGGAGTCGTTGTCGCTCTTGGCTAGCTCGACCATGTGCGGGAAGTCCGGGTCACCGCGGTCGGAGCTCAGCCGGGGGTCGATGAGCGCTTTGCGGACGTCCTCGTAGCGGGTGACGATCCACGCGTGCCGCCCGGTGGGCAGCAGCACCCGCCGCACCGGCGCGTTCTCCCGCAGGTCCGGGTATTGCTCGGGCAACCGGTACGGGCACTTGCGCGGCGGCGGGAAGGACAGTGCGGTGTCTTCTTCGACGAGTTCGGCCACGAAAATCGTTCCTGTTCAGTACGAGGCGCGGCAGCGCCGGGGCGGGATCGGGTGTGCGGAAGGAAACCGGCGAAGTCGATCCCGCCGTGAGAAGACCGCCGCAGCGCGTGCGCGAGATCTGTCGGTCGTGCAGGCGGTCGGGGCGAGCGAAGCGAAACCCGCCCTGCGGCCGTGCCTGGATGCGCGAAGCGCACAGCCCACGTCACCGGGCCGACAACCGGCGGGTGCTCAGCGGATTCCCCGCGAGGACGGCATTTTCCCCTCGTGGCTGAGCCACTCGGGGTAAAGATCCCGCGGCGAGGAATCCGCTGAGGTTCCGCTACCCGACCATCACAGCGACCTCACCGAGGCTTTTCCGCCGTCAGCAGGACGGAGCCGAACTCGTCGACGTCCACCATGTCGGCGGGGCTGAACTTCTTGTCGGATTCTTCCTCGAAGACCGGGTCGAGCTGGTCGTTGGCCTGGCTCATCTGCTGGAACGTGGGGCGCACGCTCTGCTCGGTGATGTCGAAGAACTCGGCGATGCGCAGGCCGGCGCGGCGCAGCATCGGCAGGTAGTCGTCGCCGTCGGCCAGCGTCATGATGAAGTCCCGCAGGCAGCGGTCGACGTGCTCCTGCTTGTCGGCGGGAATCGGGCCGCGGGCGAAGAAGTCGGTCAGCGTGAGGCGCCCACCGGGCTTGAGCACCCGCTGGATCTCGCTGAGGACCTGCTCGCGGTCGGGCATGTGGAAGATCGACTCGATGGCGATGACGGCGTCGAAGGACGCGTCGGGGAACGGCAGGTTCATCGCGTCGCCGTGCTGGAACTCCACCTGGCCCGCCAGGCCCTCGGCTTCGGCGAGCTCGGTGGCGCGGGTGATCTGGTCGCGGCTGATGGCGATGCCGGTGACGTGCGCGCCGGTGCGTCGGGCGATGCGGCCGGCGGGCTGGCCGAGGCCGCAGCCCACGTCGAGCACCTTGTGCCCGGCCTCCAGGCGCAACCGGTCGGTCATCATGTCGGTGAGGCGGTCGGCGGCCTCCACGAGCGGCACCTCGGTGTTGTCGAGGTCCCAGAATCCGAGGTGCAGGCTGCCGCCGGTGCCTTCGGTGTCGAGGGCGGTGAGGCGGTCGTAGAGCAGACCGACCTCTTCGGGAACGGACAGGGTGGCGTTCTGGGCGGACATGGGGGCCTTCCTTCTGTTCGCTGCTTGACGGGGATGTCGGCGAGCACCGGCCTGGCCGGTATCGCGGGATCGCGCGGCGCCGGTTTTCTGCGCGATCAGCTGGCCGCTTTCGGCGGAATCGCGGTGGATTCTCACCGAAAGGGCGAATACGGGAGTCGGGTGCGCGTGTCCCCTGCCCGCAAAGTACACGTTCGCGGTCCGGCGGTGAACACTTCCGCGAATGCGGAAACAGGCACTGGGGAAATCATTGGTCTTTGCTTTTCCGCGTCGGCTCAGTCGGCGATCTTGATGAGGGTTTTCCCGGTGTTCGCGCCGCTCAGCATGTCCAGGAAGGCCCGCGGGGCCTGCTCGACGCCCTTGACCACGGTCTCCCGGCAGGACACTTCGCCGCGGGCGAGCCAGCCGCCCATCTCGGTGAGGAACCGGTCCTTCACGTTCTCGTAGTGGCCCACCAGGAATCCGCGCATCGTGATTCCTTTGCCGATGGCCTGCATCAGGTTCCGCGGGCCTATCACCTCGCCCTTTTCGTTGTACTGGGAAATCGCTCCGCACAGCGCGAAGCGGGCGCCCATCTTCGCCAGCAGCAAAGCCGCGTCCAGGTGGTCGCCGCCCACGTTGTCGAAGTAGACGTCGAAGCCTTCCGGCGACGCCTTCACCAGTTGCTGCCAGATCGGGCCGTCGCGGTAGTTGAACGCGCGGTCGAAACCGAGCTCCTCGGTCAGGTAGCGGACCTTCTCCGGACTGCCCGCCGAACCGATCACCTTCGACGCGCCGCGCAACCGGGCGATCTGGCCGACCAGCGAGCCGACGGTGCCCGCCGCGCCGGAGACGAACACGACGTCGCCCGGCCGGAACTCCGCTGCTTCCAGCAGTCCGGCGTAGGCGGCGTGACCGGGCATGCCCAGCGCGCCGAGGTAGGCGGCCGGCGGCGCCACCCCGGTGTCGATCTTGGTGGCGCCGGCGGCGCCGACGACGGAGAACTCGCGCCAGCCGAGGCCGTGCAGCACCACGTCACCGGCGGCGAGCTGCGGCGAGCGCGACTCGACGACCTCGCCGACCGCGCCGCCTTCGAGGGGTTTGCCGATCTGGAACGGCGGCACGTAGGTGCGCACGTTGTTCATCCGACCGCGCATGTACGGGTCGACGCTCATCACCAGGTTGCGCACCAGCACCTGGCCGGGTCCGACGGCGGGCACTTCGGCTCGCACGACGGCGAAGTTCTCCGGCGTCGGCCACCCGTCGGGCCGGGCGGCCAGCCGGACTTCGGTGCCCGTGGTCGGGACGGTCATCACGATCTCCTCGGAAGCGTTGGTGCGGCGCGGCTTTCAACCGGCGGCGGCGGGTTCGCGGGCGGGGGCGGCGAGCGGTTCGAGGCCGAGCGTGCGCTGCCAGGTCCGGACCGCGGCGCCGATGGCCTCGACGGCGCCGTCGAGCAGCAGCAGCCCGATCTCGTCGACGTGGCGGTTGCGCCACGACTCCAGCTCGGTGCCGCGCACCCACTCGTTGAACGCGCCCAGCGCGGGGCCGGTGTGCACCTGGCGGTTGACCTTGTCCTGCTCGTCGCCGGTCATGGCCAGGCGCGTGCTGTAGTGGAAGTACCAGCGGAACAGCTGCGCCAGCTTCAGCTTCGGTTCCGCTTCGAGACGGACGATCTGCTCCGCGCGGCCGCGCGAGCGCAGGTAGGCGCACACCTCGTCCCACACCTGCTCGGCGCTGCGGTGGAAGTAGGTGCGTTCCAGCAGCGCGCGGGTCTTCGCCGGGATCTCCTCCCAGCCGTCGTAGTGCGAGTACAGCGCGAACAGCTTGTTCGCGCGGGTGGGGAAGAAGACGCCCTTGCGCAGCACCTGCACCTGGGAGCCCATTTCGAACATGTCGCCCGCCGGGGCGTAGCCGGTGTCGTCGACGCCGATGCCCTGCAGGTCGTCCTTGACGGTGCCGCTCATCGCCGACTCCGCGGTGCACTGGTTCACCGAGCCGGTGACCACGTAGTCGGCGCCGAGCACGAACGCCGCGGCCACCGCCGACGGGGTGCCGATGCCACCGGCGAGGCCCACGCAGATCGGTTCGGCGTAGCCGTGGCGCCGCGCGGCGCGCTGCCGGAGTTCGAGCATGGCGGGCATCAGGACCGAGGCGATGCCGCCGTCGGTGTGCCCGCCGGAGTCGGCCTCCACGGTGAGGTCGTGGCTCATCGGCACCTGCGCGGCCAGCCGGACCTGCTCGTCGGTGAGGGCGCCTTCCGCGCGCAGCTTCGCCAGAATCCGCGGCGGTGGCGGAGCCAGGAACTCCTCGGCGATCTCCGGCCGGGACACCTTCGCGACGATGCGGTGGTCGCACACCGGATTCCCGTCCGGTCCGCGCCGCAGTCCGCTGGCGCGGAACAGCACCAGCGCCGGGGTCATCCGGATGAACGCCGACGCCTCGACGATGCGCACGCCGAGCCGCAGCAGCAGCTCCACCACGTCGCGTTCGGCCGCCGGATCGTCGTGGTCGGCCAGCAGGTTCACGCCGTAGGCCTGCCCGTCGGGCAGGCCGCGCTGGATCTCCCGCACGCCGCGTTCGACCTCGGCGTGCGGGAGCCCGCCGGTGCCGAGGACGCCGAGCATCCCGGCACGGCCGAACCGCACGACCATCTCGGGGGAGGCGATGCCGCGGTACAGGCCACCGCCCGCGTAGGCGTAGCGCAGGCCGAGCCGGTCGCGGAACACCTGGCTTCCCAAGGAGTTCGCCGGAGTCGCGGCGACCGGGCCCGGCGGTGCGCCCGACACCGCCGGAGCGGGTGCGGCCGGAACGGTCGGGAGCGCGGGCGGCGACACCACCGGCGCGGGTGGCACGACGGACGCGCGCGGCGCGACGACCGGATTCGGTGCGGCGACACGATCCGGCGTCCCCTCGACCGCCGCCGGTGCCGGGCGCGGTGCCGAGCGGATCTGCTCGACGAGCTTGCCCACCACCTTCCCGCCGAGCTCGACGAACTCCGCCACGCCCGCGTCGAGCAGGTGGTGCACGCTCTCCGTCCAGCGCACCGGCCGCACGATCTGCTCGGCGAGCACCCGCGCCGTCTCCCCCGCCCGGTACGGCGCGGCGGTGGCGTTCGCGATCACCGGGACGCGCGGGTCGCCGAGCCGGAATTCGCCGAGGTAGCAGGCGAATTCATCCTTGGCCTCCAGCATCAGCGGCGAGTGGAAGGCGCCCGAGACGTTGAGCCGGGCGCACCGGATCTCGCGGGATTCCAGGTGCGGCACCAGTTCCGCGATGGTGTCGACCTCGCCGGAGACGACCTGCTGGGCGGGCGCGTTGTCGTTGGCCACGGCCAGCGATCCGAACCCGCCCTCGTCCAGCAATCCGCGCAGCCGCGCCGGATCGAGCCCGAGCACCGCGACCATGCCACCGCCGCGGGCCTGCGACATCAGCTCGCCGCGCCGCTGGACCAGGCGCAACCCGGTGGCGAAGTCGAAGGCGCCCGCCGCGTGCAGCGCGCAGTACTCGCCGAGGCTGTGCCCGGCGAACCGGTCCGGTTCGGCGGCGCCGTCCTCGCGCCACTTGCGGTAGGCGAGGGTCCCGACGACGTACAGCGCGGGCTGGGTGTAGCGGGTGTCGCCGAGCCGCTTGTCCGGATCCTCCAGGCACAGCTGCCGGATCGAGTAGCCGAGCACCTCGGAGGCTTCCCGCTCCGCCTGCGGGTAGGTGTCGAACAGCTCCCGTCCCATGCCGCGCCGCTGGGCGCCCTGGCCGGGGAAGATCACCGCGCGCATGTCAGCGACCACCTTCGGTCTCGGGCGCGTAGAGCCGGTCGACCAGGCGCATCAGCTTCTCCAGCGACGCCGGGGCCGTCATCACCTCGGAGTGCATCGCGGTGTCGACGTCGATGGTGAAGAAGTCGTCGATGTGCTCCGGCCAGCCCTGCCAGTAACCGCTGCCGTCGACCTCGGGCAGCTCCGGGTTCGGGAACAGCACCATGAACTCGCGGAACGCGCCGAAGAACTCGCCGCTGGCGTTGCGCAGGTAGTAGCAGCGCAACCCGTCCGGCTTCGGCAGCGGGCGCAGCTCGTAGCGCTCCAGCTGGGTGGCCTCCAGGTAGCGCGACAGCTGCCGCACCCGCGAACGCAGCTGCGACTCGGTCTTCTTGATGCCCCGCTCCAGGGCCGCCTCGATCAGCGAGTCCAGGAACGCCGGGCCGTCGAGGGTGGTGTCGACCTCCTCGCGGGTCAGGATCGGCGTGTTGCCGCCGTGCGATTCGAAGCTGTTGTTGCCGAGGATCAGGTTCACCGCGCGGTAGTCGCTGACCTTCGAGACCACCTCGGGGCTGAAGTCACCGCCGACGATGATGTCGTTGGCCTTGTTCGTCGCCGCCGCGTCGAGCGTGTCGAGCATGACCAGCGTGTTCACCTCCGCGCCGCGCAGCTGCAGCTGCCGCACGACCTCGTAGGCGAACAGGCCGCCGAGGGAGAACCCGCCGATGTCGTAGGGGCCTTCGGGTTGCACGGCGAGGATCAGCGACGCGTAGAACTCGGCCATCGCGACCTGCCCGGTGAGGATCTCGGTGTCGTCGATCCACCCCTTGGGCTGGATGCCGTAGAACGGCCGCGCGGTGCGTGCCGCGACGGGCGCGTAGGACTCGACGCCGCCGTTGCCGTGGTGCACCCAGAACACCGGGCGGCCCTCGGTGACGCCGTTCATCCGGACCAGTTCGGGGAACTCGTTCGCCGAGACCGGTTCGCGGCGCGGTTCCGGGATCACCACCGGTTCCGGGACGGCCGCGACGGGTTCGCGGGGCGCGGGCGCGGATTCCGGCGCGGAGGCACCGGCGATCGCGGCGGCGATCTCCTGGAGGGTGTCGCAGTCGGCGATCACGTCGAGCGTGAGGTTCGCGTCGACATGCGTCTGCGCCTGGGTGAGGAACTGCATCATGAAGATCGAGTCGAAGCCGTAGTCGATCAGCGGCGCGTCGTGCGGCAGCTCCGCCGGGTCGATCTCCAGCAGCGAGGCCATCAGGTCCGCGACGACCGGCAGCACGTCGCTCGCCGCCGGTGCGGCGGCGACCGGTGCGGGAGCCGCCGGTGCGGGAGCGACCGGTGCCGGAGCGGCTGGTGCCTGAGCGACCGGTGCGGGCGCGGAGACCGCGGGCAGCACCGGTTCCGGCTCGGCGACCGGGGCGGGCACGAACTGCTCGCGCATCCGCGCGTGGTCCCCGTCGAGCGCGATGACCTGCGGCAGCCGGGCCGCCCACGCCCGGTGCAGCGCGTCGATGCCGACGTCCGCGCGCATCGGGCGCATGCCCACGGATTCGAGCAGGTCCACCGTGGAGGCGGCGCCGCCCATGCCGCCCTTGTCCCACAGCGGCCAGTTCACCACCAGCGTCCGGCCGGACCGTTCCCCGCGTGCCACCAGGGCTTCGCGGTGCGCGGCGTAGCCGTCCATGAAGGCGTTCCCGGCGGCGTAGTCGGCTTGGCCGACGTTGCCGAACGCGGCCATCGAGGAGAACCCGATGAAGCACTCCAGCGCCGAGTGCGCGCTGGCCTCGTCGAGGTGGCGCAGCCCGGTGACCTTCGCGGCGAACACGTCGCGGACGTCGGCCGCGCTCTTGCGGGCGAGGAAGCCGTCGCGCAGCACGCCGGCGGCGTGCACGATGCCGTGCAGCGCGCCGTGCCGGGCCTCGACCTCGCGCACCGCCTGGAACACCGCGTCCCGGTCGGCGACGTCGAGCACGCGGTAGTCGGCCTTGGCCCCGGCCGCGCGCAGCCGCAGCAGCAGCTCTTCCTGCTCCGGTCCGGCGGGGCTGCGCCCGCACAGCACCAGCGCGGGCGACTGGACGCGCCGGGCGATCTCCTCGGCGACCAGCGCGCCGAGGCCACCGGCACCGCCGGTGAGCAGGTAGACACCGCCGTCGCGCCACGGCAGTTCCGGCGCGGGCGCGGGGATCTCGCGCCAGCGCGAGACCTGCCGCGCGCCGCCGGCGTGGCGCACCACTTCCTGTTCGGAGTCGGCGGCGTCGCGGCGCAGCCGGTCGGCGAGCGCCACGGCCGAGGGCGCGTCGTCGATCTCGATCCACTGGGTCAGCAGCTTCGGGTGTTCCAGCCGCGCGGTGCGCAGCATGCCGCTGAGCCCGCCCAGCCACGGCGAGCCCGCGGGCGTGACGACCTGGACGAGGCGCGGCGCGGGCTGGCGCGCTTGATCGCGCACCAGCTCCAGGAGGCGTTCGGCGTAACCGGCGTAGCGGTCCTCGACCTCGCCGGTGCCCTGCCAGTGCTCACCGCCGCCGCCGAGCAGTCCGCCGAGTTCCCCGGCGTCGATCGCGGGCAGTTCGCAGAGCACCACGTGGTGGTTGACCTGCTCGGCGGCCGCTTCGGGCGCCGCGGCGCGGCTCCAGGCCGGTTCGATCAGCAGCGCGGGCGCCTCCGGCGCGGTGACCTCCGGGGTCGTGGCGCGCCGCTTCCGGGCGCGGGTGCTGAAGCCCAGGATGCGCACGCACACCGCGCCGGTGTCGTCGCACAGGTCGACGTCGAGCCGCCGCACCCCGGAGTCGCGGCGGTCGTCGGCGGCGCGGCGGACCAGCGCGAAGCCCTGGCTCGGGGTCGGCGCCAGCACCTGCACCTCGCGGACCGCGAACGGCAGCGCCGCCTCGGAGAGGTCGCCGCCCTGCTCGCCGAGGACCAGGCCGAGCGTGGTCTGCAGCGCCGCGTCGAGCATGCTCGGGTTCAGCGCGAAGGAACCGGCGGCCGACGCGGGCAGCCGCAGCCGGGACACCGCGATGTCGTCGCCGTGGTGCAGTTCCTCGATCGCCTGGAACGCGGGCCCGTAGCCCATGCCGATGCGGGCGAACAGCTCGTAGATCTCGGCGCCGTCGTGGCGGGCCGAGCAGATCGCCCGCAGCGCCTCGATGTCGTGCACTTCGGTGTCGGCGGTCAGGTCGGGATCGACGTGCGCGGTGCCGCTGGCGTGCACGACGCGGGTGCCGGATTCCTCGACGTAGGCCCGGAACGCGTGCGCGGCGTCCACCTCGACGTGCAGCGCTGCGGTGTCGGCGATCGCCAGCGGGCGCAGCCACGTCACGTCGCGCAGCCGCACGCCCGTGGTGGTGGCGAGGGCTTCGCGGACGAATTCGAGGTAGGCGGCGCCGGGCAGGGTGGGCGCGTCCTGCACGCGGTGGTCGCGCAGGAAGAAGTCCTGCCCGCTGAGCTCGCGCACGTGCGGCGCGCGGGGCCGCACCTGCGCGGCCGTGCCGTCGGCGATCCAGTAGCGCTGCAACCGGAACGGGTAGGTCGGCAGCGGCAGCCGCCGCATCGGCCGGTCCGCGTACAGGCGCCGCCAGTCGAAGTCGAAGCCGGTGACCCACAGCTTCAGCAACCGGCCGAGCTTGCCCTTGGCGATCCAGTTGTCGATGGCCACGGCGATGTCGTCGTCGCCGACCAGCTCGCCCCACGGGCCTTGCCGTTCGGCGCGGGCCTGGTGCAGGCCGTGGGTCTTGGTGCCGTCGAGGTGGGCGGTGAGCCGCTGGCGCACCTCGGCCAGCGAGTGCGCGAGGAACGCGAGGCGTTCCGGCAGCGCCGCCCGGCCCACCTGGAGGGTGTAGGCGAGGTTCGGCAGGTCGGTCTCGGCGAGCGCGCCGGAGTCGATGCGCTCCACGAGCTGGCGGGCGCGGGCCTGCAAGGTCTCCGGTCCGGCGGCGGAGAGCACCACCGCGACCGGCCCGGCGGCGGGCGCCGGGGTTTCGGCGCGCGGCACGTACTCCTCCAGCACGACGTGCGCGTTGACACCGCCGAAGCCGAACGAGCTCACCCCGGCGCGGCGCGGCAACTCGCGACCGTCGGCGTCGCGCGGTGCCACCCACTCCTGGCTCTCCCGCACCAGGCGGAACGGGCTGCCTTCGAGGTCGATGAACGGGTTGACCTGCTCGGAGTGCAGGCTGCGCGCCAACGTCCGGTGCCGCAGCTGCAGCAGCACCTTGAGCACGCCCGCCACGCCCGCGGCGAGCTCCAGGTGGCCGATGTTCGTCTTCACCGAGCCGATGCCGACGTGGGCGTCGGTGACCGGCGCACCGGCGTAGAGCTCCGCGAACGCGTCCTTGAGCCCGTTGATCTCGATGGGGTCGCCGAGCTTGGTGCCGGTGCCGTGCGCCTCGATGTAGCCGACGGTGCGCGGGTCGATGCCGGCCTTGGCGTAGGCGCGGCGGATCACCGCGGCCTGCGCCTTCGGGTTCGGCGCGGTCAGCGAGTTGGCCCGGCCGCCGTGGTTCTCCGCGGTGGAGCGCACCAGCCCGTGCACGTGGTCGCCGTCGCGTTCGGCGGCCGACAGGGGCTTGAGCACCAGCATCCCGACGCCCTCGCCGCGGCTGTAGCCGTCGGCGTCGGCGGCGAACGTCTTGCAGCGCCCGTCCGCGCTGAGCATCCCGGAGCGGCTGAAGCTGACGTGCCCATCCGGCACGACGATGGTGTTGATGCCGCCGACGACGGCCATGTCGGCCTCGCCGCGCTCGATCGCCGCCACGCCCCGGTGGATCGCCACCAGCGAGCTGGAGCACGCCGTCTCCACCGGCTCGCTCGGGCCGTGCACGTCGAGGAAGTAGCTCATCCGGTTCGGGCCGACGGAGGGGACGCTGCCCGTGGGGGTGACGCTCCGGCCGCGGGCGGCGCTGCGGTCGGAGAGCAGGCCGTAGCCGGTGTCGTTGGTGCCGACGAACAGCCCGAGGTCCGACCCGGCGAGGTCGTCGGCGGAGTACCCGGCGTCTTCGAGGGCCTTCCACACGTACAGCATCAGCAGCCGCTGCTGCGGGTCCATGTGCACCGCGTCCTTCGGGGCGATGCCGAAGAACAGCGGGTCGAAGTCGGCGACGCCGTCCATGAAGCCGCCGTGCTTGACGTTGGTGCGGCCCGGTTCGGCGAGCGGGTCGCCGTAGTACTCGCGCCAGTCCCAGCGGTCGGCGGGGACCTCGCCGATGCAGTCGCGGCCGTCGCGGAGGTTGGCCCAGTACTCGTCGAGGTCGTCGGCCATCGGGAACTTGCCGCTGATGCCGACGATGGCGATCGGGTCGTCGTTCGGAGCGGGTGCGGGTGCGGCCGGAACCGGGGTGGGAGCGGCGGGCTGGGCGGCCACGGGCTCAGCGCGCGGAACCGGTTGCGCCGCAACGGGATTCACCGGCTCCGCCGCAGCGGCGGGCGCCACGCCGAACGCGGTCGCGAGCTCCGGTGCGTGCTCGGCGGCGACGAAGGCGCTGAACGCGCGCAGCGTCGGGTGCTCGAACAGCACCGTCGGCACCAAGTCCAGGCCGAGGGACTCGTTCACCATGTTCACCAGCTGGCTGATGATCAGCGAGTCGAGGCCGTACTCGGACAGCTCCACGTCGACGTCGAGGTCCGTGGGGTCCACCTTCAGCAGCCCGCAGACCTTCTCCACCACGACCTCGCACACCCGCTCCGCGAGGTCGTCGGCGTCCGGTCCGCCCGAAGCCGAGGCGGGCTGAGCCGAGGTGGGCTGAGCCGAGGTGGGCTGAACATCGGCGGGCTGGGGCCGCTCGCCCCGCTTCCAGGCGCGGAGCAAGCGGAGCGCCTCGTCCTGCCCGACCCGGCCTTCGCTGATCAGCCGGTGCAGGTCGTCCAGGGATTCGATCGGGGTGCTCATGCGAGGCTCCTCTTGAACTCGTCGGCGCTCAGGGAACGCCTGCCGATGGCTTCGATCAGGTCCAGCAGGTGGGCGTCGTCGTCGGAGTCCGCCGCGTCCGCCGGCTCCTGCTGGGCGGCGCCGCCGACCCTGCGCACGCTGAATCCCCGCAGCCGCACGCAGATCTCGCCGTCGTCGTCGCACACGTCGAGGTCGATGCGGCGGACCTCACCGCCGTGGTCGTCCTCGGCGAACCGGGCCACGACCCAGCCGGTGTCCGGCGTGGCCCGCAGCACCTCCAGCTCCCGCAGCGCGTAGGGCAGCGCGGCACCGGCGGCGTCGCCCTGGTCCAGGAACAGTCCGGCCGTGGCCTGCAGCGCGCAGTCGAGCATGCTCGGGTTGAGCACGAACGCCTCGTCGCGGGCGGCGGCGGGCAGCTCCAACCGCGCCACCGCCTGCCGCGATCCGGCGTGCAGGGTCGTGATGGCGCGCAGCGCGGGCCCGTAGTCCATGCCGAACCCGGCGTAGCGCTCGTAGCAGGCGGCGGCGTCGAGCACCGCCCCGTCGCAGGCCGCGCGTTCGGCGACCAGGTCGAGCCGATGCGCCGGGGCCACCTCGCGGCGGCGGAGCTGACCGCGGGCGAACACGGTGCGCTCCCCCGCCTCGTTCGCGGCGTACACCTCGTAGTCCGCGCCGTCGTCGGCGCGGGCCGCCAGCGCCACGTGCACGTCGGTGCCGTCCCGGACGGTCAGCGGTCGCAGCCAGGACGCCAGCCGCACCGACCAGGTCCGCTCGTCACCACCGGCGGCCCGGACGACGGCGGCTCGGGCCATCTCCAGGTGCGCCACGGCGGGCAGCACCGGAGTCGCGGCATCCCCGCCACCGGCGGTGTCGGTGCCGGGCCGCCAGCCGGAGACCACCGACATCACCTGGTCGCGCACGCGGTGGTCGTCGAGGAAGAACTCGCGGCCGGTGAAGTGCGAGGTGTAGCGGTGCTCGGCGAGCTCCGAGGTGTTGGCGTGCACCAGCGGGTGCAGCCGGGCCGGTGCCCCGCCGTTGGCGGGACGGGTGGTGTCGACCCAGTAGCGCCGCAGCCGGAACGGGTAGGTCGGCAGCGGGAGCCGCCGCGGGCGGTGCCCGGTGTGCAGCCGCTCCCAGTCGACCTCGGCGCCCCGCACCCACAGTTCCACCAGCCGCGCCAGGTCGGTACCGGTGAGCTGATCGAAGCCGGTACGCGCGGCCAGGTCCGCCGGGACCTCCGGAGGCTCGGCACCGCGCTCCACTCGTCCACTGTGGACGCTGACGTGGTTTTCGCCGCGCAGCCACGATTCCAGTCCGTCGCGCAGTTCCCGCAAGGTCCGCGCCGACACGGCGACGCGCTCCCGCATCGGGGTGCGGCCGGTCTGCGAGGTGCGGGCGATCGCGGCCAGGTCCGCGTCGGTGAACTCGCCGCCGTGCAACGCCGCCAGCCAGTCGGCGGCGAGCTCGCGCAGCACCTCCGGGTGGCTCGCGGAGAGCACCACCGGCACCGGCGCGGTCACCGGGCGCTCCCGCACGGGCTCCGGCACGTACTCCTCCAGGACCACGTGCGTGTTGACGCCGCCGAACCCGAACGAGCTCACCCCGGCGCGGCGCGGCAGCTCCCGGCCGTCCGCGTCGCGCTGGGCGACCCAGTCCTGGCTCTCCCGGACCAGGTAGAACGGGCTGCCCTCCAGGTCGACGTAGGGGTTGATCGCGTCGAACCGCACGCCCTGCACCAAGGTCCGGTTCCGCAGCTGCAGCAGCACCTTGATCACCCCGGCGGCGCCGGCGGCGAGTTCGAGGTGCCCGATGTTGGTCTTCACCGAGCCGACTCCGCAGTGCGCCTCGGTCACCTCGGCGCCCGCGTCCGCGTACAGCTCGCGGAACGCGGCCTTGAGCCCGTTGATCTCCACCGGGTCGCCGAGCTTGGTGCCGGTGCCGTGGGCCTCCACGTAGCCGACGGTGCGCGGGTCGACGCCCGCCTTGGTGTAGGCCTCGCGCAGCAGCGCGGCCTGCGCCTTCGGGTTCGGCGCGGTCAGCGAGTTGCCGCGCCCGCCGTGGTTCTCGGCGGTGGCGCGGATCAGGCCGTAGATGTGGTCGCCGTCGCGCTCGGCGGCGGAAAGCCGCTTGAGCACCAGGAATCCGACGCCCTCACCGCGGGCGTAGCCGTCGGCGTCGGCGCCGAAGGTCTTGCACTTGCCCTCCGGGCTGAGCATCCCCGCCTTGGAGATGCTGATGTGCCCGTCGACGCTGACCATCGTGTTCACGCCCCCGGCGATCGCCAGGTCCGATTGGCCGCCGTGCAGGGCCTGGATCGCCCGGTGCATCGCGACCAGCGCGCTGGAGCAGGCGGTGTCGACCGGTTCGCTCGGCCCGTTGAGGTCGAGGAAGTAGCTCATCCGGTTCGGCCCCATCGACGGGGCGGCGCCGGTGATGTCGTAGCCCTCGATCATCGGCTGGTAGCGGGTGACCAGCGTGCTGTAGCCGGTGCTGGTGGTCCCCGCGATCAGCGCGGTGTTGGTGCCCGCGACGTCCTGCGCCGAGTAGCCCGCGTCCTCCAGCGCCTTCCACACGTGCAGCATCAGGAGCCGCTGCTGCGGGTCCATCAGCTCGGCCTCCTTCGGCGAGAGGTCGAAGAAGAACGGGTCGAAGTCGCCGACGCCGTTCATGAAGCCGCCTGCGGTGACGTTGGTGCTGTTCGGGTCCTTGATCGGGTCGCCGTAGTGCTCCCGCCAGTCCCAGCGGTCCGCGGGGACCTCCTGGGTGCAGTCGCGGCCGGCGCGCAGGTTCTCCCAGTACTGGGCGATGTCGTCGGCCATCGGGAAGCGCCCGCTCATGCCGATCACGGCGATCGGCTCGTTCACGGGGCGCTCGGGTTCGGCGGGCCGGGCCGGTGCGGCGGGGGGCGGTGCCGGTGCGGTGGGAGCCGTTTCCTGTTCGGCTGGAGCCGATTCCGGGGCGGCGGCGACCGCGTCGGCGTGCTCGGTCAGCAGGTGGTCGGCGACCTCGCCCAGCGTCGGGTACTCGAAGAACAGCGTCGGCGCGAGCGAGAGCCCGTACTCGGCGTTGAGCTCGTTGGCGAACCCGGTCAGCGACAGCGAGTCGAAGCCGAAGCGGGTGAGCTCGGCGGTCGCGGTGATCCGCTTCGCGGGCACGTCCAGCAGCACCGCCACCCGCTGGATCAGCTTCTTGATCAGCGCCTTGCGCCGGTCCTCCGGCTCCGCGGGACGCGCGGCGGGTTCCGTGGTCGGCAGCCCGAATTCGGCGGGGTGGTCATCGAGGAGGTGATCCACGACCTCTCCCAGGGTTGGATGTTCGATGAGCGACTTCGGGGCGATGGCGATGCCGTGCTCGGCTTCGACCTTCCCGGCGAGCGCGGTCAGCGACACCCGGTCGAAGCCGTAGTCGCCGAGTTCCACGGCCGGGTCGATCTCCTCGGCCCGCACGCCCAGCACGTCGGCGGTGTGGGCGGTGAGCCGGTCGAGCACGACCGCGCGGACCGCCGCCCGGTCGGGTGCGGTTCCGGAAATCGACTCCGTCACAGGGGATTCGCCGGTGGCGCGGGATTCCGCCGAGGCCGGGGCTTCGGCCGGGGCGGCGAGCAGCGTGGCGCCGATGCGGGCGCGGTCGCCGTAGACGGCGAGCACGTGCGGCTCGCCGCTGCCGCAGGCGCGGTGCAGCGCTTCGACGCCGTGCTCCGGCCGCATCGCGACCATGCCGGTCTCGCCGCGCATCCGGTCGGCGGTGGCGGCGTCGACGTGCATGCCGCCGCCGTCCCACAGCGGCCAGCCGACCACGAGGGTCCGGCCGCGCCGCTGCCCGCGGGCGACCAGGTCGTGGCGGTGCGCGGCGTAGGCGTCCAGGAAGGCGTTGGCCGCCGCGTAGTCGCCCTGCCCGGTGTTGCCGAACGCGGACAGCGAGGAGAACCCGATGAAGCAGTCCAGGTCCAGGTCCGCGGTCGCCTCGTCGAGGTGCGCGAACCCGGCCGCCTTCGCGGCCAGCACCTCGCGGACCTCGGCGTCGTCCTTCTGCGCCAGGTAGCCGTCCCGCAGCACCCCGGCGAGGTGCAGCACGCCGTGCAGTCCGCCGTGCTCGGCGACGACCTCGCGCACGTGGCGCTCGACCGCCGCGCGGTCGGTGACGTCGAGCGCGCGGTAGCTCGCCCGAGCACCCGCGCCGACGAGCTCGTCCAGCAGGGCGCGCTGCGCGGGGCCTTCCGGCGAGCGGCCGGCCAGCACCAGGTGCGCGCCGGGAGCTCGGGCCGCGATCTCGCGGGCGAACACCGCGCCGAGACCGCCCGCACCACCGGTGAGCAGGTAGGTGCCGCCCGCCCGCCACGGCGGGGTTTCCGGCGCACCCGAGAGTTCGGTCCACTGCGGCACTGCGCGGTTCCCGCCGGTACGGCGGACCACCACCGCGTCCGTGCGGGCCTCGGCCCGCAGGTGCGCGGCCAGCTCGGTGGCGCTGATCGTCGCGTCCACCTCGACGAGCTGGGCCGCGAGCTTCGGGTGCTCCAGGCGAGCGGTGCGCAGCAGGCCCGCCAGCGCGGCCGAGATCCCGTGCGCGGGCACCGCCACCTGCAGCAGCACCCGGCCTTCGCGGGTCGCGCGGATCGCGGGGCGCAGTCGCGCCAGCACCGCCTCGACCTGCCGGGCGAAACCTTCCGCGAGGTCGGCGTGCTGCGGCAGCTCCGTGCACGGGACCTGGAGCTCGTCCTGGATCGCGCGCGGGTCGGCGCCGGGCACGGCCAGCAGAACCTCGTGCCGCGCGGGCGCTTCCGCGACGTCCGCGGGTGCGGCGGCGCGCCAGCCGGTGGTCATCAGCACCAGCTCGGAACCGTCCTGTCCGGATGCTTCCGGTTCGGCGGCGAGCAGCCGGGCGGTGAAGCCGAGCAGCCGCACGCACACCGCGCCCTGCTCATCGCAGAGATCGACGTCCATCCGCCGCACCGCACCGCCGCGGTCGTGCGCGGCGGGCCGCACCACGGCCCACCCGGCGGCGGGGCTCGGCGCGAGCACCCGCACCTCTTCGAGCACGAACGGCAGCGCCGCCGCGACCTCGGCGGAGCCGGACAACGACAGCCCGAGGGTGGCCTGCACGGCGGCGTCGAGCATCGCCGGGTTCAGCGTCCAGCCCGCCGTGCCGGCCGCCTCCGGCAGCCGCAGCCGGGCCACGGCCAGCCCGTCGCCCACGTGCAGCTCCCGCACCCCGCGGAAGGCGGGGCCGTAGCCGATGCCCATCCGGTCGAAGTGCGCGTAGAACTCCTCGTGCGACACCCGGCGAGCGCAGCGCTCGCGCAGGGCCTCGACGTCCAGCGGTGCGGCCGACTCGGCCGCGCACCGTTCGACGCGTCCTTGGCCGTGCGCTCCGGCGGGCGTGGTGATCTCGAAGCCGAAGCCGTCTCCCTGCTCGTGCAGGGCGATCTCGGCGGTGACCGGTCCGGTGACCTCCAACGGCCGGGACCAGACGACGTTGCGCAGCCGGGTCTCCACCGGTTCGACGCCTTCCGCTCGCGCTGCCGCGCAGGCCAGTTCCAGGTACGCCACGCCGGGCAGCACCGGCACCGTCCGCACCCGGTGGTCTTCGAGGAAGAACTCGCGCCCGGTCAGCTCCACCGCGTAGCCGCCGTCGACCTCGCGCCCCGCCAGCGGGGACCCCGCCGGAGCCTGCTCGCGGGAACCGACCCAGTACCGCTCCCCCGCGAACGGGTAGGGCGGCAGCGAGGTGATCCGGAACCCGCCGTCGGCGAACAGCGGCGCGAAGCGGATGTCCGCGCCCCGCGCGAAGGCACCGGCCAGTTCCCGCAGCGCCGCCGGGTCGTCGCCAGCAGTCAGCAACCGCTGGATCCGGCTCAGCTCGGCCGGGTCCTGACGGCGGTGGCCGTCGGCGGCGGTGCCGGTGACGACCCGCTCGGCGCGGCCGTCGCGCAGCCAGGTCCGCAGCGCGGTGATCAGCTCGCCCCGGTCGGCGACGACGGCCGCCCAGCGGTGGGCGCAGTGCCTGCGCCCGGTCGCCGCCGTGTAGGACACCTGGCCCACGTCGAGGTCCTCGTGCGCCTCGGCGTGCGCGAGCAGCCGCCGCACCTGCTCCCGGCGCACGTCCTCGTCCTGCCCGGACAGCACCACGAGCCACCCGGCGCGGTCGGCGTGCCCGCCGGAGGCGGCCGGGGCCTGCTCGATGACGGCGTGCACGTTGGTGCCCGCCGCGCCGAACGAGCTCACCGCCGCGCGGCGCGGGCCGCTCGCCGGAGCGGGCCACGGGCGCAGCTCGGTGTTCACGTGGAACGGGCTGCCGTCGAGGGAGATCTCCGGGTTGAGCTCCTGGAAGTGCAGCGTCGGCGGCAGCTGCTCGTGCTCCAGCGCCAGCAGCACCTTGAGCACCCCGGCCACGCCCGCCGCGAACTGGGTGTGGCCCACGTTCGTCTTGATCGAGCCGAGCGCGGTGCCCCCGGCCGGCGCGTCACCGAAAGCGCCGCGCAGCGCGGAGAACTCGATCGGATCGCCCAGCGGGGTGCCGGTGCCGTGCGCCTCGACGAGCTGCACGCTCGCCGGGTCCACCCCGGTGCGCTCGTACACGCCGCGCAGCAGCCGCTCCTGCGATCCGGCGCTGGGCGCGGTGAGCCCGTTGGTGGTGCCGTCCTGGTTCACCCCGGAACCGCGGATCACGCCGTACACGTGGTCGCCGTCGGCGAGCGCGTCGGACAGCCGCTTGAGCACGATCACCCCGGCTCCCTCACCGGGCACGAAGCCGTCGGCGCGGGAGTCGAAGGTGTGGCAGCGGCCCCGGGTGGAGAGCATGTTCGCCCGCACCGCGGACCGGTAGAAGATCGGCGTGGACTGGATGAACACGCCACCGGCCAGCGCCATCGACGTGGCGCCCTGGCGGAGGTCCTGGCAGGCCTGGTGGATGGCGACCAGCGAGCTGGAGCACGCCGTGTCCACCGAGATCGCCGGGCCCTGCAGGTCCAGGAAGTACGAGATCCGCGAGGCGATGACCGAGGAGATGTTGCCCCACAAGGTCTGCGGGGGCGCGTCCTCGCCGATGAGCTGCTGGTAGTCGCTGGGCGGCCCGCCGACGTAGACGCCGCACCCGCTGCCGTCGAGGCGTTCCCCGGCGTAGCCGGCGTCCTCCAGGGCGTGCCAGCACTCCTCCAGGAAGATGCGCTGCTGCGGGTCGGTGTAGGTGGCCTCCTTGCCGGACATCCGGAAGAACCAGGCGTCGAAGCGGTCGATGTCCTCGACGAAGCTGCCCTGCTGGCGCGGCACGTCCGCGCCGAGCTCGGCGCGCAGGTCCCAGCGCGTGACGTCGCCGACGAGGTCGTCACCGGCGGCGAGGTGGCTCCACAGCGCCTCGGCGTCCGGGGACTGCGCGAACCGCGCGGCCAGGCCCACCACGGCGATGCCCTCGTCGGGCAGGTGGGCTCCGCCGGAGGAGGCGCCGTGCGGCGATTCGCCGGGGGCGCCGTGTCCGTTCGCCGAGGCGTGGCCATTCGCCGATCCGTGGCCATTCGCCGATCCGTGGCCGTTCGCCGAGCCGTGGCCGTTCGCACCGTTCGCGACCTGCGATCCGTTCCCGTTCGCGAGCGACCCGTTCGCGGCGGCTCCGTTGGCACCGCTGGACTTCTGCGCGCCGGTGACGTCGAAGCCCGTCGCGGGCAGCGCCTCCAGCGGCGCTTCCGCCAGGGCCTGCTCCGCCGCGCCGCCGAGCGTGCCGGACGTGCGGAGTTCGGCGCCGTAGCGCGCCAGCAGGTGCTCGACGAGCCGCTCCAGCGAGCTGTGCTCGAACAGCGCCGTGCTCGCCAGGTCCACGCCGAGCGCCTCGTTCACCGCCCGCACCAGCTTCACGCTGAGGATGGAGTCGACGCCGAAATCGGAGAACGACGCCTGCGGGTCGATCTCGTCGGGTTCCATCATGAGCACGCGGGACAGCTCGCCCAGCACGCGCTCGCCGACGAGGTAGCGCACCGCCGTGTCGTCCAGCGCCGCCGGGACCGGGTCCTCCGGCGCCACCGGGACCTCCGCGCGGGGTTGCGCGGAACCGCGCGCGGGCAGCTCCGAGGTGACCCAGTAGCTCTTGCGCTGGAAGGGGTACGTCGGCAGCGGGGTCCGCCGCACGTCGAGTCCGGTGAACAGGCCCGCCAGGTCCGCGGGCGTGCCCTCCAGGTACCTGGTGCGGGCGAGTTCGTGCGCGTCGCCGCGGTCGCCCTCGACGGCGCCGCCCGCGAGCCAGGTCTCCAGCTGCCGCAGCAGCGAATCCCGTCCCGCCGCGACGAACGCGGCCCGCTGCGCGTAGTGGTCCCGCCCGAGCGCGAGGGTGCGGGCGACGTCGCCGAGCACCGCGTCCGGGGTGCGGCGCAGGTGCGCCAGCAGGTCCTCGGCGCGCTGCCGCAGCACGTCCTGCTTCGGCGCGGAGAGCACGAACAGGTGGGTGCCACCGGTGTCGCCGCGCGCGGGAACCGGGGCGTCGCCGACGACGAGGTGCCCGTTGGTGCCGCTGAACCCGAAGCCGCTGAGCCCCGCCGCACGTCCACCGCGCGCGTTCGGTTCCCACGGTCGCAACGCGGTGTTCACGTGCAGCGGACCGCCGTCGAGCCGGATCGCCGGGTTCTGCTCCCGGTAGTGCAGCGAGGCCGGGATCTGGCCGTGCCGCAGCGCGAGCACCAGCTTGAGCAGCCCGGCGACGCCCGCCGCCGAGGTGGTGTGCCCGAGGTTCGTCTTGATGGACCCGAGCGCGATCGGCCCCGGCGCACCGGAGAACGCCGCGCTCAACGCCTGGCATTCGAGCGGGTCGCCGAGCTGGGTGCCGGTGCCGTGCGCCTCGATGACGCCGATCTCCGCCGGGTCGATGCCGAAGTCGGCGTGCACCTGGCGGATCAGCCGCTCCTGGGACAGCGCGCTGGGCGCGGTGATGCCGTTGGTGGCGCCGTCCTGGTTCACCGCCGAACCGCGGATCACGGCGTGCACGTGGTCGCCGTCGGCGAGCGCGTCGGACAACCGGCGCAGCACCACGACTCCCACGCCCTCACCGGGCACGAAGCCGTCGGCGGCGGCGTCAAAGGTGTGGCAGCGCCCGGTCGGCGAGAGCATGCCGCCGCGGCCCGCGGCCAGCTGGGTGTCCGGGGTGGTGGTGACGCTGACCCCGCCCGCGATGGCGAGTTCGGTCTCCCCCGCCCACAGGCCCTGGCAGGCGAGGTGCACGGCGACCAGCGAGCTGGAGCACGCCGTGTCCACCGCGATGGCGGGTCCGTGCAGGTTCAGGTGGTAGGCGACGCGGCCCGGCACCACCGACGGGGCGTTGCCCCACGCGGCCTGCGCGGGCGGCGCCTGCTCGAACCACTCGGCGTAGTCGCCGCCGGTGCACCCGGCGTACACCCCGCAGCGGCGCCCGCTGAGCTCGGCGCTCGCGTGCCCGGAGTTCTCCAGCGCCGTCCAGGCCTGCTCCAGGAACAGGCGCTGCTGCGGGTCGGTGTAGGTGGCCTCGATGCCGGTGAGGTTGAAGAAGTTCGCGTCGAACTCGTCGATGCCGTCGAGGAAGCTGCCCGCTCGGCAGGTCAGGTCGTCCACATCGGACAGGTCCCAGCGCTCGATGGGGCCGACGAGGTCGTCGCCCGCGGCCAGGTGCGCCCACAGGGCGTCCAGGTCCGGAGATCCGGCGAACCGGCCGCTGATGCCGACGATGGCGATCGGCTCCCGCTGCCCGCCACCGGCGGGTGCCGGGGCGGAGGTCACGGTCTGCGGCGCGGGGGCGGGCGGCGCGACCTGCGGCGGCGCGACCGGTGCGGCGGGAGCCACCGGGGCGGCCGGTGCCACCGGGGCGGGCAGTCGCGGGTCGTGGCTCTCGGCGATGTGCTCGGCGAGCTGCGTGACGCTGCGGTAATCGAAGATGACCGTGGTCAGCAGGTCGACGCCGAGTTCCTCGTTGAGCCGCTGCACGAACTTCGCGCCGACGATGGAGTCCAGCCCGTAGTCGGCGAAGGCCTGCTCCAGCCCGATCCGCTCGGCGGGCATCCGCAGTGCTTCGGCGAGCGCCGCCAGCACCACGTCCGCCACCGACACGTCGGCGACCGGCGCCTGCTCGACGACGGGTGCCGGAGCCTGCGGGGCGGATTCCGCCGCCGCGTCGGGGTTTCCGCCGCGCGGGCCGCGGGCCTTGCCGTCGCTGCGGGCGACGACGATCTGCTGCCCCAGCGACAGCGAGTCCGCCGCCGGGTGCCCGATCTCGGCGAAGCCCTCCTGGTGCAGCACCCGGCGCCAGCTGTGCGGCGAGAGCGCGGGACTGCCGGGAGCGCGCAGTTCGGCGTCGTCGTAGAGCCACCAGCCGTCGAGCAGCCCGAACGTCAGGTGGTTGACCAGGTAGAAGCCGCTGATCTCGTTGAGCGCCAGCATCCCGCCGCCGCGCAGCAGCGCCTTCGAGTGCCGCAGCGCGGGCCGGATGTTCTCGGTCGCGTGCAGCACGTTCGCGGCGATCACCACGTCGAACGCGCCGGTGGCGAGACCCTGGCCGTGCGGCGGCTGCGCCGCGTCGAACAGGCGGTAGGTCAGGAAGTCCCGGCCGGGCCCGAAGGTGTCCTGCGCGTTGTGCAGGAACGCCTGCGACAGGTCGGTGTAGCAGTACTCCGCCACGTCGATCCCGTTGCGCGCCAAGGCTTCCAGCACCGGCCCGGTGGTGCCGCCGGTACCGGCGCCGACCTCCAGCACCCGCAGCGTCGCGGCCGGGTCGGCCGCGCGGCGGGCGCGCAGGAAGGCGACGACCTGTTCGGCGAGCACCGCGTTGAAGTGCTCGGCGACCCGGTTGTCCCGGTACACCCCGGACACCAGGTCGAACGAGCCCTGCGGGAACAGCACGTCGGTCGCGGTGGTGGTGCCGCGCAGGATGTCGGCCAGCGCGGGCAGGGTGCGCTCCAGCAGCCGCAGCGGGGCGCGCAGGTCGGAGTTCAGCTCCGCCCAGCGCTCGGCGCCGCGCAGCCACTCCGCGCGGCACGCCGCGGCGTCCTCGGTGCCGGGGCTCCAGCGGCCCGCGGCGTCGATCAGGCCGTGCTCGGTGAGGGTGCGCAGCGTCGCGGTCAGCCAGCCGTCGAAGCGGGCGGCGACGCCGTTGCGCGCCTTCCACTGCTCGACGTCGCCCGCCGGATCCAGCCCCGTGCCGCGCAGTTCCGCCGCCAGGCAGCGGTGCAGCGCCGCGTCGATCTCCGCGGGCACCGGACCCGCGTGGTACTCGGCGAGCCCGGCGGGCAGCACCACCGGCGCCGGCTCGACCGGCGCGGCCGGGCCGTGCGGGTGCAGGCTCAGGGTTTCGCCGGTCAGCGCGCCCTCGACCGGCAGCGGCCTGCCGAGGCGCATGAACCCGATCTGGTCCAGCGGCCCGGCCAGCAGCCGTTCGATCGCGCCCATCGCGGTGGCCACGTCGATCGGAGCCAGGCCCATCGCGGTCACGTCGCGCAGCAGCTCGTCGGGGACGTTGCCCCAGTAGCCCCAGTTCACGACCTTCACCGGGAAACCGAGGCTCTTGCGCAGCTCCGCGGCCCGCGCGTCCTCGAACGCGCAAGCCGCCGAGTAGTGCGCCTGGTTGGCGTTGCGGATGAAGCTCACCAGCGACGAGATCAGCAGGATGAAGTCCAGCCGGTGCCCCGCGAACACGTCCGCGAAGTGCACGCACGGATCGACCTTCGCGCCCAGCGTGGCGTCCAGCTCGGCCTCGCTCATCTCGGCGAGCGGGGTGTGGCTGAACACCATGGCCAGGTGCACCAGGCCGTCGATGCGGCCGTGGCGGCGCAGCACCTCGTCGCGCAGCGCGGCCAGCGCCGCCGGGTCGGCGGCATCGGCGGGCAGGTACTCGGGAGCGCGGCCGCCGGCGGCGACCCGCGCCGCCTTCTCCCGGATGCCGTCGTCCTCGGCGCGGCGGCCCACCCACACCACGCGGGCGTCGTGGGCGCGCAGCAGGTACTCGGTGAGCATGACGCCGAGGTCACCGGCGCCGCCGACGAGCACGTACACGCCGCCGCGGCGCACCACCGGGTTCGCCGGTTCCGGGGTGGGTTCCACGGGCAGCAGCTGCCTGCGCAGGTACTGGCCGCCACGGCGCGCGAACGGGTGCGCGCGCCGGTCCGCGGGCAGCGCGAAGACCTCGGCCGGGACGAACGGTTCGCCGTCGGCGAGGTCGACCGCGCGCAGCCGCCAGTGCGGCTGCTCCTTCGCGAGCCCGCCGAGCAGGCCGTGCAGCCCGGCCTGCGCCGGGTCGGCCGTCTCGGTGCCGCTCGGGTCGAACGCGCCGTGCGTGATCAGCGTCAGCCCGAGCGGCTCGTCCGCAAGGCCGAGCGCGGTGATCGCGCGCAGCACCCGGAACATGCGGCGGGTGGCGGCGCGCTGCTCGGCGATCTGCGCGTCGGCGCCGGTCAGGACGCGGGTGGGGAACCGCATGATCACGTGGTCGACGGGACCCGCGGTGGCCAGGGCCGCCGCGTCGTCGGCGCCGAGCTCCACGACCTGCGAGTACCGGTCGCGCAGCGCGGCCAGCTGCTCGGCGTCCAGGCCGATGGCGATCAGCCGGGAGCGGTCGCTCGGGAAGGGCTTGCCGCGCAGCAGCCGCGTCGGCTCCCACACCGGGTGCAGCGTGAGGTCGCCCGCGGGGATCTCGTGCGCCCCCGCGACCGGTCCGGCAGGTGCGGTGACCTGGGAGCCGACGCGCTGGGCGGCGATCGGAGCGGTGGCACCGGTGACCTGCGCGCCGGCTCGCTCAGCAGTGACCGGCGTGCTCGAAACCTGGTGCGCCACCGGGGTTTCCGGGCGCTGCGGGAGTTCCGCGAGGCCGTCGGTGTACCAGTACTTCTCCCGGGCGAACGGGTAGCCCGGCAGCCCGACCTTGCGCGGCCGGGGTCCGTCGGCGTGCACCCGCGCCCAGTCCACGTGCAGTCCGCTGGCCCAGGCCTCCGCGAGCGGGGCGAGCTTGCCGCGCCGCGCCCAGCGCACCACGGTCTCCTGGAAGTCGTCGTCGGCGATGAACCCCTTTGCCGCGCCGCGACTGCCGGTCTCGACGTGGCCGCCGTCGGGCGTGCCGCCGCCCGCGCAGGTGTCCAGCGCGTCGATCAGCCCCGCCAGGTCGCGCACCACCACGGCGAACCGGGCGCTCATCGCCTCCCGGCCCACCTGCAGCGTGTAGGCGATGTCGGTGAGGTCCGCGTCCGACCAGTCGCCCGCGCGCAGCGCGTCGCGCAACCGGCCGGCCGACGCGCGCAACCGGTCGGCGTCGGCGGCCGAGAGCACCACCACGACCGGTTCCGCCGCGCGCGGCGACGGCTCGGGCGCGCGGTGCTCCTCGACGAGCAGGTGCGCGTTCGCACCGCCCGCGCCGAACGAGGACAGCCCTGCCAGGCGCGGCTTGTCCCCGTCGCGCCGCCACGGCGCGGCTTCGCGCTGGAGCACGAACGGGCTCTGCGCGAAGTCGATGTTCGGGTTGGTGCGCTCCGCGTGCAGCGACGGGACGAGGGTGCCGTGGCGCAGCTGCAGCAGCAGCTTGCTCAGGCCCGCGATGCCCGCCGCCGACTCCAGGTGCCCCACGTTGGACTTCGCCGAGCCGAGGGCGCAGAACTCGCGGTCGGCGGTGAACTCGCCGAACGCGGCCGACAGACCGGCGACCTCGATGGGGTCGCCCAGCGAGGTGCCGGTGCCGTGGGCCTCGATGTAGCCGATGTCGCGCGGGTCCACGGCGGACCGGCGCCAGGCGTTGCGGATGACGGCGGCCTGCGCGTTCGGGTTGGGCACGGTGAAGCCGTGGGTGTGGCCGCCGTGGTTGACGGCGCTGCCCCGGATCACGCCGAGCACCCGGTCCCCGTCGGCGAGCGCGTCGGCCAGCGGGCGCAGCAGCACCGCGCCGACGCCCTCACCGGGCACGTAGCCGTCACCGCCCTCGCCGAAGCTGCGGCAGCGGCCGTCGCTCGCGGCGAACTGGCTCTCCCCGATCATGAGGTACTTGCTCGGGTGCAGCGACAGGTTCACGCCCCCGGCCAGCGCCGCGCCGCACTCGCCGCGCTCGATGGCGGCGATGGCCAGGTGGATCGCGGTCAGCGCCGAGGCGCACATGGTGTCGACGGCGACGCTGGGGCCGCCCGCGTCGAAGAAGTACGACACGTGGTTCGCGATGGAGGCGAGGCTGCCGGGCACCACTACCGGGTCGCCGAGGGCGCTGCGCTCCGCGCCGTAGAGCTGGTACTCGGAGTACATGGCGCCGACGAACACGCCCACGTCCCCGGCGTCGGCCCCCACGCGGGCGCGGGCGGCGGCGCGCAGCGCGTCGCGGGTGTAGCCGGCGTCCTCCAGCGTCGAGTAGGCGGTCTGCAGGAACAGCCGCTCCTGCGGGTCCATCGTGGACGCCGCCTTCGGCGAGATCCCGAAGAACAGCGGGTCGAACTCGTCGACGCCGTCGAGGAACCCGCCCCACTTGGTGTAGGTCTTGCCGGGCACGCCGCGGCGCGCGTCGAAGTAGCGGTCGTGGTCCCAGCGCTGCACTGGGACCTCGGTGATGCTGTCGCGGCCCGCGAGCAGGTTGGACCAGAACTCGTCGAGGTCGCGGGCGCCGGGGTAGCGCCCGGCCATGCCGACGACGGCGATGGCGGTGCCCTCGGCGGACTTCGGCTCGGGAGCCGGGGCGGACACCTCGACCGGCCGCGTCGCGGCGGGCACGACAGGAGCGGGCGCCGCCGGAGCCGGTGCGGCCGGTTCGTCGGTGAGGCCGACGAGTTCGGCGAGCGCGTCGGGCTGGGTGCGCAGGAAGTGGCCGACCAGGCCGTCGATGGTGCGCACCTCGAAGAACAGGGTGCTGCCGACGTTGTCGAGCACCTTGCGGACCGCGTCGGTCAGCTGCACGACCAGGATGGAGTCGATGCCGTAGCGGTCGAAGGACACGTCGCCGCGGATGTCGGACACCGGCAGTTGCAGCGTGTCCGCGACCAGGCCGCGGAAGAAGTCCCGCGCCGCCCCCCGCAACCGCTCCTCGCGATCACCGAAGTCCGAAGTGGACACCGCGATCACGGCCTCGCCGTTCGCGACGGGTTCCGCTGCCACGACGGGCGTTTCCGCCACGACCGGGGCCGCCTCGGGCAGCGCGCCGCGGAACGCCGACGCGCCGTCCGGCCGGGGCTGGCGCACGAGTCCGTCGCTCTCGGCGACGATCACCTGCTGGCCCAGGTCGTCGGCTCCTTCCGCCCCGACGAACGCCGAGCCGAACCCGACCTCGCCGAGCACCCGCTGCCAGTCGCGCGGCGCCAGGCCGGGAGAGCCGGCGATGCGCGGCGCCGGGTCGTCGTAGAGCCACCACCCGTCGAGCAGCCCGAACGTGAGGTGGCTGAACACGATGTTGTCGGACAGCTCGTTGAGCAGCAGCACCGCGTTCGGGCGCGCGGCAGCCTTGGCGTTGCGCAGCGTGTTGCGGATGTTGCGGGTGGCGTGCAGGACGTTGGTGGCGATCACCACGTCGAACTGCCCCGGATCGGTGTCCTGCCCGGCGAGCGGCTTCTCCGCGTTGAAGATCCGCCCGTCCAGGTAAGGCGCGATGTCGCTGTAGGTCTTCTTGGCGTGCAGCAGGAACGCCTTGGAGATGTCGGTGTAGCGGTAGGTCTCGACGTGCTGCGCCCACGGCCGCAACCGCCGGAACACCACGGCGCTGGTGCCGCCGGTGCCCGCGCCGATCTCCAGGATGCGCAGCTTCGCCGCGGGGTCGGCGGCGAGCCTGCGCTCCAGGTAGTCGACGAGGGTGTCGGCGAGAACGTCGTTGAAGTAGTCGGCGACGGGGTTGTTCTTGTAGACCGCCTCGACCAGTTCCAGCGAGGTGTTCGGGAACATCACGTCGGTCGCGGGACGGCGCCCGGTGAGGATGTCCGGCAGCGCCCGCAGCGTCGTGTCGACCAGCACGGCCTGCGCGCGCTTGGCCTCCTCGGCGACCCACCGGTCCTTGTCGCGGTCCCACTCGGTCCACGCCGCGTCCAGGGACACCGGGCGGGTGTCGGTGCTGGAGTAGCGCTGGTCGCCGTCGTGGCGCAGGTGCCCGGCTTCGGCGAGCACGGTGAGGCTGTGCTCCGTCCAGCGCTGGTAGCGGTCCTGGATGCCGCCGGCGGCGCGCCACTCGGCCGCGGTGGCGGAGCGGTCGTCGCCGAACAGGCCCAGCGAACGCAGCAGCGCCCAGGTGATCCGCACCAGCGCGTCGTGCATCGAACCCGCGTGCCCGTCGGCGCTGGCCCGCAGGCTCGCGACCTCCGCCTGCCGGTCCGGCCTGCCGTCGCGGAGCTCGGTAATCAGCGACGGGACGGTGGCGGGCAGCCCGGTGACGGCGTCCTCGGAGTAGAGCCCGTCGATGCTGCGGGAATCGGTGGCCTTGAGCAGCGCCAGCTGCCGGTGCGGGGAGGCCAGCAGCGCGTCGAACGCGGCCATGCCCTCGTGCGGTTCGATGGAGCCCAGGCCGAGCTGCGCCATCCGCTGCCGGTAGCCGTCGGCGGTGACGATGCCGACCCCGGCCCAGTAACCCCAGTTCATCACCTTCACCGGGCAGCCCAGCCGCGCTTCGAGGCGTTCGGCGTAGGCGTCGCCGAAGGTGCATCCCGCCGCGTAGTTGGCCTGGCCGGGCGCCTTGAAGAACGCCTGCATCGAGGAGAAGAACGCGACGAACTCCAGCGGCTGCCCGGCGAACACCTCGGCCAGGTTCACCGACACGCCGGCCTTCACCGCGAACGTCGTGCGGAACCGCTGCTCGTCCATCCGCGCCAACGTCTGGTCGCCGAGCACGATCGCGGTGTGCAGCACACCGCGCACCGGGCCGTGGCGGCGCACGATCTCGTCGCGGGCGCGGGCCAGCGCGTCGCGGTCGGTGGCGTCGGCCTGCACGTAGTCCGGCTTGGGTCCGTGCGCGGCGAGGGCGTCCTGCTTCGCGGCGATCTCGGCGTCCAGCGGGCGGCGGCCGATCCACACGACCTGGGCGCCGTGGCGGCGCATCATGTGCTCGGTCCACACGACGCCGATGCCCCCGGCGCCGCCGATGGCGACGAGCACGCCGCCCGGTTCCGGTGCCTCGTGCGCCGTTCCCGGTTCGGCGACTTCGAGCAGCCGCTGGCGGTACCACTCGCCGTGGCGGTGGGCCAGCGCCTCACCGCGCGCATCGGCGGGCAGCGCGAGCAGCTGCGCCCACGGCACCGGTCCGGCGACGTCGGCGACGCGGCAGTGCCAGTGCGGGTACTCCTTGGCGAGCGTGCCCGCGAGGCCGTGCACCCCGGCCTGCGCCGGGTCGCCGCCGGTGTCGCCGGGCAGCAGGCGACCGCCGCGGGTGACGACGGTGATGCCGAGTTCGCGCGCGTCGGCGCCACCGGCGAGCAGCGCCTTCACCAGGCGGAACAGCGCGATCGGCGCGTCGGCCGCGGTGTCCGTGGCGGGGGCGATCCAGATGGCGTGCTCGACGTCGGCGGGCAGCCGGGTCGCGAGCTGCTCGGCCGGTTCGCCGGCGCGGAGGTCGAGCACGGTCGCCGTCGGGTGCAGCCGCCGCAGTTCGGCCTGCTCGGCGGCGTCGCCGCCCAGCAGCACCACCCGCGCGCCCGGAGCGGGCCAGCGCGGGGTGTCCTCAGCGGGCAGCGCGTCCCACACCGGTGCGAGCAGCGTCGCTTCCGGGGCGTCGCCCGCCGGGCCGGTCACCTGGCGGGAGGCGTAGCCGCGCAGGCTCGCGCTGAGGCGTCCGCCGTCGTCGTAGAGGTCGATGTCCACTTTGGTCACGTCCCGGTCGGCCGCGGGCTCGTAGCCCGCGGTGTGGCGCAGGTGGGCCCACATGCGCTCGGAGGTGGGGGCGAAGATGTCGATGATGTCCAGCGCGAACGGCAGCGCGGGGGCGCCGGCGCGTTCGGCGAGCGCGCCGGTGGCGTCGCCGTGCAGCCCGACGACGGCCTGGATGGCGCTGTCGAGCATCGCCGGGTGCAGCGCGAACTCCGCGTCGTGCGCGCCCGGGGGCAGCACGAGCCGCGCCAGCACCTCACCGTCTCCTATGGACAGTTCGTCGATGGCGCGCAGCCGGTCGCCGTGGCGGATGCCGACGGCTTCGAGGGCGTCGTGGCACTGCTGCCGCGACAGGGTGCGCAGGCCGCAGCGAGCCCGCAGCTCCGCCAGCGCGACGGGCTCCGGGGCGCCGGGAGTGCCGATGCGGCCCTGGGCGTGCACCTCGGAGCCGTCGCGCAGCACCCGGAACGCCTCGCCGTCGAGCTGCACGCTGAGCTCCGCGCCCTGCTGCTGCACGGGGAACGGCGCGGGCCACACGACGTCGCGCAACCGCACCGGCGTGCTCCGGTCGCCGGTGGCCGCCTGGCGGGCCACCTCCAGCGACAGCACGCCCGGCAGCACCGCCCGGCCGTTGACGTGGTGGTCGGCGAGGAAGAACTCCTCGCCGGTGAGGCGGAGCCGGTGCGCGCCCGGCCGTTCGGTGCGCTCCGCCGGCGGCTCGGCGGCGATCTGCGCGGCGGGCCGGTCGATCCAGTAGCGCTGCCGCTCGAACGGGTAGGTCGGCAGCGAGACCTGGTACCGCGCGGCGGCCGGGAAGTGCTCGCCGAAGCGGTCGACCTCGCCGCGCACGTAGGCCCGCGCCAGCTCGGCCGGGGATTGCGCCCGCGCGCCGTCGGCGGTGCGCGGGTCGGCCGCGGTCTCGCCGGTCAGCACGGCGTCGTCGGCGGATCCGGCCAGCCAGCCGCGCAGCCGCGCGGCCAGCGCGGGCAGGTCGGCGGCGACGGTGGCGAGCCGGTGCGGGAAGTGGCCGCGACCGGCCGCGAGGCTGTACGCCACCGCACCGGCGGGCAGCGCGGGTTCCCGGTCGAGGTGCGCGAGCAGCCGCTCCACGACGGCGCGCAGCGCGGCGGGCGTGCGCGCCGAGAGCAGGAAGGCGTGCTCCCCACCGGGGTCGGCGGGCCGGGCCGCGGAGTGCTCCTCCAGCACGACGTGGGCGTTGGTGCCGCTGGCGCCGAACGAGCTCACCGCCGCGCGGCGCGGCCCGGCCGGCGGCGCCTGCCAGGTCCGCGCGGACCGCTCGATGCGGAACGGGCTGCCCTCCAGCGCCACCGCGTGGTTGGGCTCGGCGAAGTCCGGGGAGCCGGGGATGCGCCGGTTCTCCAGCGCCAGCAACGACTTCACGACTCCGGCGATGCCCGCCGCGAACTGGGTGTGGCCCAGGTTGTTCTTGATCGACCCGAGCACCGCTCCCCCGGCCGGGGCTCCGGCGAAGGCGCGGCTGAGCGCGCGGAACTCGATGGGGTCGCCGAGCTGCGTCCCGGTGCCGTGCGCCTCGACGAGCTGGATGCCGCCCGGTGCGATGCCGCCCTCGGCGTGCACGTCGCGCAGCAGCTGCTCCTGGGAGGCGGCGCTGGGTGCGGTGATGCCGTTGGTGGTGCCGTCCTGGTTGGTGCCGGAGGCGCGGACGACGCCGTAGACGTGGTCGCCGTCGCGCTCGGCGTCGGCGAGCCGCTTGAGCAGCACCGCGCCCGCGCCCTCACCCGGCACGAACCCGTCGGCGCGGGAGTCGAAACCGTGGCAGCGCCCGGACGGCGAGAGCATCCCGGCGCGGCTGGCCGAGCGGTACAGCCGGGGCGTGGTCTGCACGAACACTCCGCCGGAGATCGCCATGTCGGCGGCCCCGGAGCGCAGGTCGCGGCAGGCCAGGTGCAGCGCCACCAGCGAACTGGAGCAGGAGGTGTCGGTGGTGAGCGCCGGGCCCTTCAGGTCGAGCTGGTAGGCGATGCGCGAGGCCACGACCGAGCCCATCGTGCCCCACAGCGCCTGCGCGGGCGGGGCTTCGTCGAGGTGCTCGTAGTAGTCGCCGGTGTAGCAGCCGACGTACACGCCGCAGTTGCGGTCGCGCAGCCGCTCCCCGGTGTAGCCGCCGTCTTCGAGGGCGTTCCAGCACTGCTCCAGGAAGATCCGCTGCTGCGGGTCCATGTAGGTGGCCTCGACCCCGGAGATCGCGAAGAACACCGGGTCGAACCGGTCGATGCCGCGCAGGAAGCTCCCGGAGCGGCAGGTGATCTCCGGGCCGAGCGGCCAGCGCGTGACCGGTTCCAGCAGGTCGGCACCGGCGAGCAGGTGGTCCCACAGGGCGCGCGGGTCCTCGGCGTCGGCGTAGCGCGCCGCCATGCCGACCACGGCGATGGCGTCGTCGTCCGCGCCGTCGGCAGAGGCGCGGTCGGCGGGGGCGCGGTCGGCGGACGTCGCCGCCGCGGCGGGACGAGCGGGCTGCGCGGTGGCCGCGGCGTTCACCCCGGGCGCCCGGAGCGCGTCGCCGTAGGACTCCAGCAGGAAGGCGTGCAGGCGCTCGACCGTGCCGTGGTCGAACAGGTCGGTGGTCTCCAGCTCGGCGTCCAAGGCGGCGTTGAGGGTGTGCACCAGGTTCACGCCGAGGATCGAGTCCAGGCCGTAGTCGGCGAACGGGCGGCGGCGCTCGATCTCGGCGGCCGGCATGTCCAGGGCTTCGGCGACCGCGTCCAGCAGCACCTGCTCCACCTCGGCGGCCGTCGCCCCGCGCGGCGCCGCAGCGGGCGCGACGGCGGGTTCCGGCTGGGACTGGGCGAGTTCCGGGCGGGCGGGCTCGAACCAGAACCGGCGGCCCGCGAACGGGTAGCTCGGCAGGTGCACCCGCGTCGCGGCGTCCGAACCCAGCGCGCTCCAGTCCAGCGGCATGCCCTTCGCCCAGAACGCGGCGAGCTCGGCCAGTTCGTCGCGGGCGATCCACTGCGCGACCAGGGCGCGGAGTTCGACCTTCCCCGCCAACGCGTTCAACGTCTCGCGGGTCGCCCGGACCCGGCCGCGCCACCACTCGCCGTCGCCCTCGGGGTCCGCCAGGAACGCCCGCAGCTGCTCGCGCCACGCGCCGGCGGTGCTCGCCGCGAAGCACACCCGTTCGTCCATCGGCTCCCGGCCGAGCTGCAGGGTCGCGGCGACGGCGGGCAGGTCCACCTCGGTCGTGGCGTCGAGCCACCGGGCGAGCTGCTCGGCTCGGGCCAGCAGGTCGTCGCCGGTGCGCGCCGACAGCGGCAGCAGCACCGCCCGCTCCGGAGCGGGCGCCTCCGGGACGTGCTCGTACTCGGCGACGATCACGTGCGCGTTGGCGCCGCCCGCGCCGAACGAGGAGATACCCGCCATCCGGGGCGCCCCGTCCGCGCGCCGGGACCACGGCGCCGCCGAGGTCTGCAAGGTGAACGGAGTCGCGCCGAAGTCGATGTTCGGGTTGGGCCGCTCGGCGTGCAGCGTGGGGGCGAGCTCGCCGTGCTGGAGCTGCAGCACCGCCTTCGTGAGCCCGGCGATGCCCGCGGCGGCTTCGAGGTGGCCGATGTTCGACTTCGCCGAGCCGAGCGCGCACCGGCCGGTCCGGCCCGCGAAGGCCTCGGTGAGCCCGTCGACCTCGATGGGGTCGCCCAGCTCGGTCCCGGTGCCGTGCGCCTCCACGTAGCCCAGCTCGTCGGCCGACACGCCCGCGCGGTCCAGCGCTTCCCGGATCAGCTCGGCCTGCGCGCGCGGGTTCGGGACGGTGTAGCCGTTGCTGCGCCCGCCGTGGTTGATGGCGGAACCGAGGATCACCGCGTGGATCGGGTCGCCGTCGGCCTCGGCCTTCGACAGCGGCTTGAGCAGCACCGCACCCACGCCCTCGCCGGGCACGAAACCGTCGCCGCCGTCGCCGAAGCTGCGGCACTCCGGACCGGCGGCCAGCATCCGCGACCGGCACAGCTCCACGTAGGTCGACGGGTGCAGGTACAGGTTGACACCACCGGCGATGGCGAGTTCGCAGGCGCCGTGGCGCAGGTGCTCGCAGGCCTCGTGGATCGCGGTCAGCGACGCCGAGCACATGGTGTCGATCGGCATGCTCGGGCCGCGCAGGTCCAGCAGGTACGACACGCGGTTGGCCAGCGATCCGAACGAGGTCCGCGGCGCGCCGGGGACCCCGTCGGTCGCTCGTGGACCGTTGCGGTCGAAGCCGGTCTTGGTGATCCCGGCGAACACGCCGACGCGGGAGCCGTGCCGCTCGGCGAGGCGCTCGCGGGTGTACCCGGCGTCCTCCAGCACCGACCAGGCGCTCTCCACGAACAACCGCTCCTGCGGGTCCACGTCGGCGGCCTCGCGGGGCGCGATGCCGAAGAACGCGGCGTCGAAGCGGGCGAAGTCGTCGAGGAACGCGCCCCACTTGCTGTAGCTGGCGCCCCGCTGCACGGCCTGCTGCGCGTCCGGCTCGTAGAAGCCCTCCAGCGACCAGCGCTCGGCGGGGATCTCGCGGACGCTGTCGCGGCCGGTGCGGAGGTTCTCCCAGAACGCTCCCACGGTCGGCGCGTCCGGGTAGCGCCCGCTGAGCCCGATGATCGCGATGGGCTCGTCCCGCGTGGTGTCCGCGGGACGGGAGCCGGACGGGCCGTGCGCTCCACGTGGGGCGGATGCCGCCCGGCGGGGGTGCTCAGCGGGGACGTCGAGACCGGTGGCGCGCTGCTCGGTCCGTGCGGGCGCGGACGATTCCTCCGCCGCACCAACGGTGTCCGCCGCGTCGGCGAGCCACCGCAGGCAGCCCTCCGGGTGCCGCTCGGCGAGGTGCCCGGCGAGGTCGTGCAGCGTCGGGTGCTGGTAGAGCAGCGTCTTGGGCAGCGCGCCGAACCACTGTGCGAACTCGCGGTTGAGCCGGGTCACGGCGAGCGAGTCGATGCCGAAGGAGTCCAGCGGCGCGCCCGCGTCGAGCTTCGCCGGGTCCAGCCGCACCGTCGCCGCGATCAGATCCTTCAACACGGGCAGCACGCGGGCCCGCAGGTCCCCCGCCGGTTGCGCTTGCACGTCGCCCTCCTCGTCGATGACCAGTAGCTGGGGTGCGCCGCTCGCCAGCGCTTCGCGCAGGGCGCGCATCGCGGTGGCGGTCGGCAGCGGGTGCCCGAAGCGGGCGGTGAGCGCGGGGACCTCGGCGGCGTCGACGGTCATGCCGCCGTCGCGCCACAGCGGCCAGCCGACGGAGGCGCTGCGCCCGTGGCGCCGCCCGGCGGCGACCAGTCCGGCGCGGTAGGTCTGGTAGGCGTCGAGGAACCCGTTCGCGGCGGCGTAGTCGGCCTGGCCCGCGTTGCCGAGCGCCCCGGCTCCGGAGGAGAACGCGACGAGGAAGTCCAGCGGCAGGTCCCGCGTCGCCTCGTCGAGGTGCACCAGTCCGGCGACCTTCGGCGCGAGCACGCGCTGCGCCCGCTGGTGCGACTTGCGGATCAGGTAGTCGTCGTCGATCAGCCCGGCGGCGTGCACGATGCCGTCGATGCGCCCGTGGGCGCGCACCAGATCGGCGACGAGTTGTGCCACGGCCGCCCGGTCGGTGACGTCCAGGGTCCGGTATTCGCCGTGCGGCACGGACTTCCCGCTCGACCGTCCACACAGGACGACGTGCGCGCCGGGCGCCTGCCGGGCGATGTCCTCGGCCAGCAGCGCGCCGAGACCGCCTCCGCCGCCGGTGATCAGGTAGACGCCGCCCGGCCGCCACACCGGTGCGGCCTCGGGGCGCGCGGCCGGTTCCCGGTCGCGGACCTGGCGGCGTTCGCCGTCGTAGCGCACGTGCACCTGCCCGCCGCCGAGCTCGGCTTCCAGCACCTCCGCGAGTTCCGCGCCGGACGGGAGCCGGGTGAACTCGACGAGGTGGCCGTGCAGCGCCGGGTCCTCCTGCCCGGCGGTGCGCAGCATGCCCAGCAGACCCGCGTAGCCGGACGCCGTGCCCTCCTGGCACACCACCTGCACGGTGCACGTCCCGCCGGAGGGCTGGCTCAGCAGCCGCTGGAGCTCGCCGAGCAGCCTGGTCGCGGCGTGCTCGTAGGCCGCGGCGGGGCCGTCGTCCCGGCGTTCGATCCGCGCCACCGACACCTCGGGAAGCCGCTCGCGCAGCTCGGCGACCGCCGCGTCGGGGACGTCGCAGAGCACGACGAGCCGCCGGGTTCCGGCCGGCGCGGCGGGCGGGGGCACCGGCTCGTCGCGCCACACCGGCAGGCGAAGGATCTGTCGACTCACGTTGAGCTCCGTTCCAGGGCGCGAGACGGCGGGGCCGGTCTGCGCGGGGGCGGTGAAGCGGTCAGGCATCGCTGAGGGCGTCCGGGCCGAGGCGGTCGTCCAGGACCGCGTCCAGCAGGGCCGCGTAGGCGCCGGTGTCGAACTCCGGCTCCGGTGGCGCGGTGGCGGCCCGGTCGGCTCCGTTCAGCGCGGACTTCCCTCTCATGGCAGTGGATTCGGGCGTTCCCCGGGCGGCGCCGCCCGGACCGGGGACCGCGGGAACCCCGGTGGACTCCGGCACCCAGTAGCGCTCGCGGGCGAACGGGTAGGCGGGCAGCCGCACCGTGCGCCGTCCGGCCGGGTGCTGGGCGGCCCAGTCCGCGGAAGCTCCGTCGCACCACAGCGCGACCGCCGCGTCCAGCCGTCCGTCGCGCAGCGCGCGGGTCACCTCCGGCGACTCGTCCGGCGTCCGCCGCACTCCGGTACCGCGCGAGCGCGGCACGCCGCCGAGGTGCAGGCCCGCGGTGTTCCCGGCCAGGTAGCGGTCCAGCGCGCCGAGCACCTCGTCGACGGAGCCCGCGACGAAACCGAGCCGCCGCTCCATCGCCTCCCGGCCCACCTGCAAGGTGCGCGCCAGCTCCGCCAGGGCGGGACGTTCGCCGGTCCGCAGGAAGTCGCGCAGGCGTTGCGCCGAGGCGCGCAGCCGCTCATCGTCGCGCGCCGAGAGCACCACGGCCTGCGGCCCGCCGGGGTCCCCCGCGGGCGCCGGGGACGGCGGCGCCTCCTCCAGGACGACGTGCGCGTTGGCGCCGCCGAAGCCGAAGCTGCTCACCCCGGCCCGCAGCGGCCAGGCCCGCCCGGTCGCGTCGGTGCGCGGTTCCCAGCGGCGCGGCTCGCGCACCACCTCGAACTCGCCGCCGGACAGCGGCAGGTGCGGGTTGAGCCGCTCGCAGTGCAACGTCGGCGGCAGCGCGCGGTGGCGCATCGCCAGCAGCACCTTGAGCACCCCGGCCAAGCCCGCGGCCGACTCCAGGTGGCCGATGTTCGTCTTCACCGACCCCAGCGCCCACGGCCTGCCGTCGGCACCCGGCCCGCCGAGCTCCCGGTAGGCGGTGGCGAGGGCGTTGACCTCCACCGGATCGCCCAGGCCGGTGCCGGTGCCGTGCGCTTCGACGTAGCCGATGCTGCCGGGCTCGATGCCGCGCATCGCGTCCTTGATCAGCGCGGCCTGCGCCTTGCCGTTGGGCGCGGTGAGCGAACCGGCGCGACCGCCGTGGTTCTCCGCACCGCCCCGCAGCACGCCCCAGATCGCGTCGCCGTCGCGCTGCGCCCGAGAGAGCGGCTTGAGCAGCACAACCGCGACGCCCTCGGAGCGCACGTACCCGTCGGCGTCGGCGGAGAACGTCTTGCACCGGCCGTCCTGGCTGAGCATCCCGGACTGCTGGGTGGCGGCGAAGGTGTCGACGCTGAGCAGCAGGTTCACCCCACCCGCCAGCGCCATCTCGCAGCGCCCCGCCCGGATGCTCTCGGCCGCGCGGTGCAGCGCGATCAGCGAGCTGGAGCAGGCGGTGTCGACCGGTTCGCTCGGTCCGTGCACGTCGAGCACGAAGGAGATCCGGTTGGCCAGGATGGAATGCGCGTTGCCGGTGGCGGTGTAGCCGTCGGGCGCGACGCCGCTGGCGTTGAGCAGGTGGTGGTAGTCGTTGCCGGACACCCCGAAGTAGACGCCGGTGCTCTCCGGCAGCCGGGCCGGGGCGTAGCCGCCGTTCTCCAGCGCCGTCCACACCGCTTCCAGCGCGAGGCGCTGCTGCGGGTCCATCAGCTCCGCTTCGAGGCGGGACAGGTTGAAGAAGTCGGCGTCGAACCGGTCCACGTCGTCGAGCTGCCCGGCGAACTTCGGGAAGTCCGCGCCCGCGACGGTGCCGGCGTAGCGGGAGTCGAAGCGGTCGCCCGGGTAGGCGGTGATGAGGTCGTCCCCGTCGCGC
This sequence comes from Saccharopolyspora sp. NPDC002578, assembly GCF_053592695.1. Classification (NCBI taxonomy): domain Bacteria; kingdom Bacillati; phylum Actinomycetota; class Actinomycetes; order Pseudonocardiales; family Pseudonocardiaceae; genus Saccharopolyspora; species Saccharopolyspora sp. NPDC002578. The sequence continues at coordinate 241,727 of NZ_JBSFWJ010000002.1, forward strand.
AGGCGCCGCCAGAACTCGTCGAGGTCACCGGCTCCGGGGAACTTCCCGGCCGCGCCGACGATCGCCACGGCGTCGTCGTCGGCAGGGCCGGGCGTGGGGGTCGCGGCCGTCGGCGAGACCGCGCTCGCCGCCGGAACCGGCTGCGCCGCCGGGATCGCCGGAGTCACCGGGGCCTCCGCGGCCTGGTCCGGGACTGTCAGCTTGTCGCCGTAGCGCTCCACCAGATGCTCGGCGAGGCTGCGGATGTTCGGGCACTCGAAGAAGACCGCCGGGCTCAGCTCCACGCCGAACAGGCCGTTGACCTCGGTGGACAACTTCGCCAGCGCGATGGACTCGAAGCCGTAGGCGTGGAAGTGCGTGTCCGCGTCGATCTCGGCGAGGTCGAACTTCAGCAGGTCGGCGACGACCTCCCGCAGCGCCGCGATCAGCGCGTCCTGCCCGTCCACCGGCTCCGGCAACGCGGGGGGCTCGGAGACGTTCGCGGTCGTCGAGGCGACGACCGTGGCGGGCTCGGCGATCGTGGCGGACTCGGCGATCGACACCGGGGCGGCGGTCGCACCCGAGCCGGTCAACGCGGCCGGCAGCGGCCCGGGGCCGAACTCGGCGCCCTCGATCCGGCCCAGTCCGCGCCCGTGCTCGTCGAGCAGGTCCACCCGGAACGCGGTCTCCGAGGTCCGCTCCAGCAGCAGCGCGCGGGTCCGCTCCAGGTCCGCGCCGTGCACGGCCGCGACCCGCACCACGGCGGCGTCGGCCTGCCCGAGCGCGTGCTGAACCCCTTGCAGCACACCGGCGAACACCCACGCCGGGACGTGCACCTGCCGCTTGTGCGGGTCCTGGCACATCGCCGGTTCAGCGACCCGCACCAGCAGCCGGTGGCCGTCGAGCGGCGCGACGCCGTCGACGCTGCGCGAGTAGGGCCGCGCGTCGATGCCGAGCTCGCCGAGCGCCGCGTAGAAACCGTCCTGGTCCAGCGACAGCGCGGCGTGCACCGGTCCGGGGGGAACCTCCGCGCCCGCGCCGGGTTCGACGGTGGCGGCGAAGCGCAGCGTGCCGTCGGCGTGCCACAGCTCGGCGCGGTGCGCCCCGGCCGAACCGCCCAGCCGCCACTCCAGCGCCGCCGGGTCGTCGCCGGGCGCGGGCAGCGCGGCCCACTCCGCGTCGCGCACCCGCAGCGGGCCGTCGCCGAGGCCCGCGAGCCGCGCGAAGGCCAGCGCGCCGTCGAGCAGCGCCATCGTGGCGTACCGGCGCTTGCGGCCCGCCGTGTGCGCGTAGTCGAGCAGCTCGTCCCCGCGCAACGTCAGGCCGTAGCGCACGCCGTGCAGGTCGGAGCGGTTCTCCCCCACCCACGGGTGCGCGCGGCGGGCGAACGCGATCGGCCGCAGCACGCTCGGGGCGTCGTCGAACTCGGGGTACCAGCAGCTGACCTTGTCGAAGGGGTAGCCGGGCAGCGAGAGCTTCGCGGGCCGGGTGCCCAGCGGCCACAGCCGGTCCCAGTCCACCGCCGAACCGGCCGCCCAGTGCTGCGCGAGCTCGCTGAGCCTGCGCTCGGCCACGGCCTGTTCGACGGTGGCGGCGGTGGCGGTGCGGCGCTGCCGCAGGGTGCTCGCCGTGAAGTGCACGCCGTCCGGCACGGCAGGGGATTCCGCCGTCCAGTCCACTTCGGACAGACGGCTGAGGCGGTGCAGCGCGTCCTCGGTGCTCGTGGCCACGAACGCGAGCCTGCACGGCAGTTCGTTCTTGCCCGTCTGCAACGCGTACGCCAGCGCGTCCAGGCCCGGCCGCTGCGCGCGCACGTGGTCGCGCACGTCGCGCAGCACCGCGCGCAGCACCTGCGGGGTCATCGCGGAGAGCACCAGCACCTGCGGCCTGCCGCTGTCCGGCGCGGCCACCACGGTGCCGTCGTGCTCCTCCACCACGAGGTGCACGTTGATGCCGCCCGCGCCGATCGAGGTGATGCCCGCCCGCAGCGGCGCCTCCTCGCCCCGCACCACGGGGCGGCGCCACTCGGCCCGGTCGCGCTGCACCGTGAACGGCGTCGCGTCGAAGTCGATGGCGGGGCTCAGCGTCTCGGAGTGCAGCGACGGCGCCAGGGTGCGGTGCTGCAGCTGCAGCAGCACCTTCGTCAACCCGACCAGCCCGGAGCCGGACAGCAGGTGCGCCACGTTCGACTTCACCGAACCGATCGCGCAGAAGCCGCGGTCCTCGGTGTGCCTGCCGAACGCGAGGCTGGCGCCCTTGATCTCGATGGGGTCGCCCAGCGAGGTCGCCGAGCCGTGCCCCTCCAGGTAGCTGATGGTGCGCGCGTCCACCCCGGCGTCGTCGAGCGCCCGCTCCACCGCGCGCGCCTGCTGCTGCGGGCTCGGCACGGTGAACCCGTTGCGCACGCCCGCGTTGGTGAGGCCGCTGCCCTTGATCACGCCGTAGACGTGGTCACCGTCGGCGACGGCCTCCCCGAGCGGCTTGAGCACGACCGCGCCGACGCCCTCGCCGAGGATGGTGCCGTCGGCGCCGAGCCCGTAGCTGCGCACGACGTCGGCGGACTTGGTGGTGAAGTGCGCCTGCGAGGTGGAGATCAAGTCGTAGGGGTGCAGCATCAGGTTGATCCCGCCGACCACGACCATCCGGGTGTCGCCGTCGCGCAGCAGCCGCACCGCCTGGTGCACGCACGCCGAGGACGACGAGCACATGGTGTCCACGAACACCGACGGCCCGGTGAAGCCGTAGTGGTAGGACAGCATGTTCGCCATCACGCCGACTTCGCTGCCGCTGGTCGTCGTGCCGCGCTGCAGCATGTTCTGGAAGCCGTAGAGCGAGTAGCTGTTGTTCATCGAGCCGACGAGCACGCCCACGTCGCCGTCGTAGCGGCGGCGCAACGTCTCCCGCGAGTAGCCGGCGTCCTCCAGCGCGGTCACGCCCGCTTGCAGGAACAGCCGCACCTCGGGCGACATGATCTCGGCGTCGCGCTGGGAGATGTTGAAGTAGCGCGGGTCGAAGGCGTCCACGTCGCGCAGGAAGGTGCCGGTGCGCACGACGGTCTTGCCGAGCACGTCGCGCTCGTCGAAGTAGACGTCGCCGTGGCGCCAGCGGGATTCGGGGACCTCTTCGAAGCTGTGCCTGCCTTCGCTGAGCAGGTCCCAGAACTCCGCGAGGGTGTCGGCGCCGGGATAGCGACCGGCCATGCCGACGACGGCGATGTCGTGGTGGTCGGCGTCCGCGCGCGGGTCGGCGGGCCGGGGCGCGGCGAGGGCCGGGGGCGCGGTCGCGGGGGTGATCGGCGCGGGTTTGATCGCCGCTGGCGCGATGGTCGGGGAGGCGATTTCCCCTGCGGGAGCGGTGGATTCCACCTCTGCGACCACCGGCGCGGCAGGAGCGGATTCCTGCGGCGCGAACAGCTCAAGCAGCCGGTCCCGGTGCTCGGCGACGAAGTACTCGGCGACGCCCTGCAGGTCGACGTACTCGAAGAACAACGTCTTCGGCAGCGAGCCGAAGGTGTCCTCCAGCGTGCTGGTGAGGTCGACGATCGCGATGGAGTCGATGCCGTAGTGCTCCAGCTTCTCCTCCACCAGGATGTCGTCGGCGTCCTGGCGGGTGACCTTCGCGAACACCTCCCGCAGGAAGTCCTGGGTGCGGTTGACCAGCTCGTCCTCCCCGAGCGCCGCCGGCGCGACCGGGGCGGGCGCCGCCGGGGCCGGGGCGGTCGCGGGCCGGTCCAGTCCCGCGTACACCCGCAGCTTCGGCGTCTCCCCGAACAGCACGACGCGGCGCACCGGCGAGTCGGTGCGCAGCGCCCGCTCGATCGCGGCGAGCCCGACGTCACCGGGCAGCGGGACGGTGCCGGTGCGCTTGCGCAGGTAGGACAGCGTGGCCTCGTCCATCCGCATGCCGCCGTCGGCCCACAGCGGCCAGTCGATCACCCGGGTCGTCGCTCCGGCGGCCTCGCGCCGCGCGGCGAAGGCGTCCAGGTGCGCGTTGGCGGCGGCGTAGTCGGCCTGCGCGGCGCTGCCGAACGCGCCCGCGACGGAACCGAACAGCAGCAGGAAATCCAGGTCGAGCTCGCGGGTCGCGGCGTCGAGGTGCGCGGTGCCGTCCACCTTCGGCGCGAGCACGGCGGTGGTGCTCGCCAGCGGTTTCGTCGCGAGGTACCCGTCGTCGAGGACCCCGGCCGCGTGGAACACGCCGTCCAGCCGGTCGTGCTCGGAGCGGATGGCGGCCACGGCGGCGTGCACGCTGCCCTCGTCGGTGACGTCGGCCTGCCGGTAGCGCACCCGGCCGCCGGTGAGGCGGGCGTCGAGCGCGTCGACTTCGGGGCTGTGCGCGGAACGGCCGCTGACCACGACGGTGGCGCCGTGGCGCAGGCACAGGTGCTCGGCGAGCATCCGCCCGATGCCGCCCGCGCCGCCGGTGATCCAGTAAACGCCGCCGTCGCGCAGCAGGCTCCGCCCGGACTCGTCCGCCGGGATCGGCGCGGTCTCGTGGCGCAGCCGCCGCCCGCCTGCGGTGTGGGCGATCTCGGTGTCGGCGCTCCCGGCCTCGCTGTGCACGATGCGTTCGAAGCGGGCGGCGTCGCGCGGCGCGAAGTCCTCGACGAGCACGACCGCCCCGTGGAACGCGGGATTCTCCAGCCGCGCGGTCTTGAGCAGGGCCGCGAGCGGTCCGTACACCGGCGAGTCCGGCGCGCCCGGAGCCACGACGAGCACCCGGCCCTTGCCGCGCATCCGCTGCAGCTGCGCGTAGCAGGCTTCGAAGGCGGCCCGCATCGCGTCGGCGTCGCTTGCCGCGGCGGGCACCGGCAGCGCCACCACCTCGGCGCCGAGCCGAGCCGCGCTCGCGGCCACCAGGTCTTCGTCCAGCACCGCGTTGAGCACCACCACCGGTGCCGCCGGTCCCTCCGATGTGGACGGTGCGTCGACCCAGGTTCCGGTGACCTCCAGCAGATCCCCGTCCGGACGCCGGTCCGCCGGTTCGCCGCCGAGGGAACGCGAGGTGTACCCGGTGAACCGGACGCACACCCGGCCCTCGTCGTCGAGCAGGTCCACGTCGACCTTGCTGCGCGCCCGGGAACCCTCCGCGGGCCGCAGCCACGCGTGCATGGTCGCCGTGGTGGGCGCGTGGGCGGTGAGCTCGTCGAGCGCGAACGGCACCGCCGGTGCCGACGGCACCCGCCAGCCGCCGTCCGCCGCGCCGAGCGCGAGCGCCGCGAGCAGCGCACTGTCCAGGATCGCGGGCTGCAAGGCCGATCCGGGCGCGGCCGCCGCGGGCAGCCGCAGCTCGGCGAGCACCCCGTCGGGACCGCTGCGCAGGCCGGTGAGCGCGCGCAGCGCGGGCCCGTGCTCGATGCCGCTGGCGCGCAGCGCGGCGTAGCCCGCCTCGGCGTCGAGCCGCCGCGGGTGCCGCTCCCGCAGCGCCGCCAGGTCGAGGGTCTCGGCGGCGGCGGGCCCGTAGTCCACCCGCCCGCTGGCGTAGGGCGAGCCGTCCGCGTCGACGATCGCGTAGTCGTGGCCGTCGCCGCCCGGGGTCAGCCGCAGCCGCGCCGCCAGGCCGTCCTCCCCGACGACCAGCGGGCGGATCCACACCGCGTTGCGCACCCGCGGGATCCGCCCCTCGGCGTGCTGGCGGGCGGCGGCGATGACGAGGTCGAGGACCGCGACTCCCGGCACGATCCGGGCCCCGTTCACCACGTGATCGCGCACGAAGCCCTGGGTGGCGTCGAAGCGGACCGGGAACGACCAGCCGCCGTCCTCGGCGCTCGCCTGCCCCAGCGCGGCCGTCTCGGTCGCGGCCTGCTCCACCGGGGCTGCCGCGACGGCCGGGCTCAGGTTCGAAGGCGCCGTCGGGGTGAACCAGTGCGGGGTGCGGGCGAACGCGTACCCGGGCAGGTGCAGCCGCCTGCCCTGCTCCGGCCACTGCTCCCAGTCCACCGGCAGCCCGGTCGCCCAGGCGGAGGCGAACTTCTCGTAGCGGCCCTGCTCCAGCCACCGCGCGCCCAGCTCGGTGAGGTCGTCGGCGTCGAGCCCGTCGGGAGCGCCGTCGGCGGCCCGTCCCCGCTTGCACCGCGCGGGCACCCGCTTGTCCCCCGCCGCGATGCTCTCCAGCTGCGCGACCCAGGTGTCGAGGTCGTCGGCGCGGAACACGACGCGTTCCCGCATCGGCGTCCGCCCCTGGCGCAGGGTGCGCGCGACGTCGGCCAGCGCGGGCCGCTCGTCGCGCTCCCGCACCCAGTGCGCGAGCGCCGCGCAGGTCTCCCGCAGCCGCTCCTCGTCGCGCGCCGACACCGGGATCCACTGCTCCCCGTCGTCGTCGCCGCTCGCCTCGACGGATTCGCCCGCTTCGAGCAGCACGTGCGCGTTGGTTCCGCCGAAGCCGAACGAGCTCACGCCCGCCCGCAGCGGCCCCTGCCCGGACTCCCAGCCGGTGAGGCCGTCCACGATGTAGAGCGGGCTGCCCGCGAGCTTGATCAGCGGGTTGAGCTTGCGGAAGTTCACCGTCTCCGGCAGCTGCCGGTGCCGCATCGCGAGGATCACCTTGAGCATGCCCGCGATGCCCGCCGCGCCTTCGAGGTGCCCGATGTTCGTCTTCACCGAGCCGACGCCGCACCGGTGGCCCTCGGCCTCGCCGCCGAGCGCGGCGAACGCCTTCTTCAACCCCCGGATCTCGATCGGGTCCCCGACCGGCGTGCCCGGCCCGTGGGTCTCCACGTAGGTCACCGATTCCGGCGCGATGCCCGCCCGCCGGTACACCCCGGTGATCAGGTCGGCCTGGGCGTCCGGGTTGGTGACGGTGAGCGAGCTGGTGCGCCCGCCGTGGTTGCTGCCGATGCCCTTGATCACCGCGTGCACCGGGTCGCCGTCCCGCCGGGCGTCGGCGGCGCGCTTGAGCAGCACCACCCCGCCGCCCTCACCGCGCACGTAGCCGTTGGCGCCCGCGTCGAACGCCCGGCACAGCCCGTCCGGCGAGAGCATGCCCGCCTTGGCGAACGCGATGAAGTGCCGCGCCGACCAGGTCAGGTTCACGCCACCGGCCAGGGCGTACTCGCAGTCGCCGGACAGCAGCGCCTGCACGCCCTGCTGCACCGCCACCAGCGAACTCGCGCACGCGGTGTCGTTGACGACGCTGGGGCCGCGGAAGTCGAAGTGGTGCGACACCCGGTTCGCGATGATCGCGTAGGCCGCGCCCGTCGGGTAGTAGGCGTCGACCTCGGCGACCTCCTGCTCGACGAGCTCCGCGTAGTCCCAGTGGCACACGCCCATGAACACGCCGGTCGCCGAGCCCGCGAGGCGGTCCGCGCGGTACCCGGCGTCCTCCAGCGCGTGCCAGCTCAGCTCCATCGCCATCCGCTGCTGCGGATCCATCGCCTGGGCTTCGCGCGGGGAGATCTGGAAGAACTCGGCGTCGAAGCAGTCCACGTCGTCGACGAAACCGCCCCAGGCGCTGTTGGTCTTGTTGAACTCCCGGCGCGGATCGCCGAGGTGGTCCTCCTTGCGCCAGCGGCGCGCGGGGACCTCGCTGATCAGCGACCGGCCGGCCGACAGGTGCCCCCAGAACTCGTCCATCGTGCGCGAGCCGGGCAGCCGCAACGAGGTGCCGATGATGGCGATGTCGTGGTCACCGGTGGGGTGGTCCATGGGAGGTTGCTCCATCTCAGCGCCGGTCCTCGGCCTGTCGGTTTCGGCCGGGGGCGGCCTGGTGTCTGGTCGGCGGCACGGCCGCCTGGTGCGCGCGGGCGGAGGTCAGGCCGCCACCGCGCTGGAACGCCGGTCGACCACCCGCAGCGGCACCGCCAGCGGTTCGTGGTCGCGGGCGTGGCCGCGGACGTACCAGTGGTGCAGCCACACCGTGGAGGCCAGGAAGACGAACGCCTGGTTCTCCTTGGTGCCGATGCGTTCCGGCGGGGTGTCGAAGACGCGGGTGACGAACTTGCGCACGAACCGCGAGTCGAGCGCGGGGATCTCGTCGAGCGCGTCCTGGTCCAGCAGCAGGTCGCGGTAGTCCGGACGGGACCGCACGAACACCGCGGAATCCGGTGCGCGGTAGGGGAATTTGCCCTTCTTCACGATCCGCTCCGGCAGCACGTCGGCGTAGGCCTGCTTGAGCAGGTACTTCTCGTCGTACGGGTCGCCGAAGCGGCCGTTGACGGAGGCGGCGCGGCGCACCACGGCCGGATCGAGGAACGGGCAGCGGTTCTCCACGCCGTGCGCCAGCGCCATCCGCTCGCCCTGGGTGGACAGCAGGTAGCCGGACAGCAGGGTGCGGAACTCCAGCCACTGCGCCTTCTGCACCGCGCTGAGCTCGGCGAAGCCCGGCTCGTCGGCGACGAGCTTCTCGATCGCGCCCAGCGGATCTCCGGGTTCGGCGAGCAGGCGGGCGGCGAAGCGGCCGTTCTGGAACCGCATCTGGTGCGAGAACAGGCCGGGCCGGTCCTCGGTGGAGAACTGCTGGTAGAGGCCCAGCATGCGGCGCTGCTCGTCGGCACCGTTGAAGTGCGCCAGGTACGGGTAGAGCCGCCCCATCCGCTCCCGGCGCGTCTCGTCGTCGAGCTCGTTCCACTCCGACAGCAGCCGGGTGTCCTTGAAGATCCCGTAGCCGAGGAACGCCTCGTCGGCGCCTTCCCCGCTGAGCACGACCTTGATGCCCTCGCGCCGGACCTGCTGCGCCAGCAGGTGCATCGGCACGAACGCGGTGCGGAACGCGGGCACCTCGGCGTGCCGGACGGCCTCCGGGAAGGCTTCGGCCACGTCGGCGTCGGAGACCCGCACCGTCGAGTGCCGGGTACCGAGGTGCGCGGTGAGTTCGTCCTGCTCGGCGGACTCGTCGAACTCGGCGTCCTCGAACTGGATCGAGAATGTCCGAAGTGGACGGTCGGTGCGCCGGGCGGCGAGGTGCGCGATGATCGAGGAGTCCAGCCCGCCGGAGGCGTACACGCCGACCTCGACGTCGCTGCGCAGCCGCACGTCCACGGCCTGCTCCAGGTCGGCCCGGATGAGCTCCACGGCCTCCTGCTCGGATTCGGGGGCGGCACCGGCGGACAGGTCCAGCGGAGCCCACCGGCCGCGCCGCACCTCGTCGCCGCGCAACGACAGGTACTCGCCCATCGGGACCTGCTCGACGCCCTGGTAGCCGCTCTGGCCGGGCAGCGGGGTCCAGGTCGCGAAGATGGAGGACAGCTCGGCCGGGTCGAACTCGAACCGGAAGCCGGGGTAGGCCAGGAACGCCTTCATCTCGGAGGCGAACAGCCACGCGCCCTCGTGCCGGGCCACGAACAGCGGGCGCTTGCCGTAGCGGTCCCGCGCCAGGTGCAGCTCACCGGTTTCCGAGTCGTACACGGCGAAGCCGAACGCCCCGTTGAACCGCGGCAGGCAGTCCGGGCCCCACGCCGCCCACGCGTTGAGCACCACTTCGGTGTCGGATTCGGTGCGGAACGCGAAGCCGCGGGCGATCAGCTCCCGGCGCAGCTCGCGGTAGTTGTAGAGCTCGCCGTTGTAGCAGAGCCAGTAGCGCCCGTCCGCGCTGCCGACGGGCTGCTGCCCGCTGGAGAGGTCGATGATGCTCAGCCGCACCGTGCCCATCGCGAGCCGGTCGTCGAGGTAGCAGCCCGCCTCGTCCGGTCCGCGGTGCTCGATCTGCGCGAGCATGTCGTGCATCAGGTCCCGGTACTGCTCCGGATGCAGCGAACTGCCGTAGAAACCCGCGATGCCGCACATCGCGTCACCGGCTTTCGAGGGCCCGCTCGCGGGCGCCGTCGACGAACTCGGCGATGCCCGCCAGCGACACCATCACGTTGCCGAGCAGCTCGTCCTCGCCGAACTGCACGCCGTATTCCTGCTCGATGTGCGTCATCAGCGAGATGTAGCCGAAGGAGTCGAGGATGCCCGCTTTGAACAGGTCGGTCTCCTCGGTGATCTCCGCGTCGAACTCGAACATGAACTGCTCTTCCAGGTATGCCTTCAGTTCGTCCTTCATGGCCGTCCTCTGCCCTCGGGTTGTCGTTGCGGGTGCTGGCTCGGTCAGGTGACCGCGAATCCGGAACCGACGATCCGCGCCAGCGCGGGCCACCGGTCGCGGATGAAGAAGTGGTCTCCGGGGAACTGGTGCGTGGTCAGCGGCCGGGTGCTCTCCCGCTGCCAGGCGTCGACGTCGGCGCGGGTGAACCACTCGGCGGCGCCGTTCATCGCCGTGATGGGGATGTCCAGCGGTGCCGCGTCGGGGTGCGCGTAGGCGCCGAGCGCGGTGAAGTCGGCGCGCAGGATCCGCTCGTAGAACGCCATCAGGTCCGGGTGGTCGCGCAGCTCCGCGGGGAGCCCGCCGAGCCGGTCCAGGTGCGCCCAGAACTCGTCGGTGGGCAACCGCCAGGTGTCGCGCTCCCGGCTGGGGATCACCGGTCCGCTCTCCCCGGAGACGTACAGGTGCTCCGGCGCGGGCAGCCCGTCGGCCCGCAGCCGGTGGCACAGCAGGAAGGCCAGCCGCGCCCCGAGGCTGTGCCCGTACACGGCGAAGGGCGCGTCGAGCCTGCCGCGCAGCTGGCCGAGCAGGTCGTCGACGATCGCGGCCGGGTCGTGCAGCAGCGGTTCGGAGATCCGCTTGCCGTGGCCCGGCCGTTCCAGCGTGACCACGTCGAGGTCGCTGTGCTCGGCCAGGCCCGCGTAGGCGCGCTCGTCGCCGCCCGCGTAGGCGACGCAGAACAGCCGGGGCCGCACCTTCGGCGCCTCCGGGGTGGCGTCGATCTGCTTGACCATGCGGGTGAGGACCTGGTGCTCCCCCACTTCGCGGCAGTCGTCCAGCGAGGCGTGCCGCATCAGGTAGCGCACGCTCTCCAGCCAGCGCACCGACCCGGCGATCTGCTCGCTGAGCGTCGCGGCGATGTCCTGCTCCGCGTAGGGGCGCGCGGTGAGGTTCGCGATCACGGTGGCGTTGAGCGGGCCGAACCGGAATCCCTTGAGGAACGCGGCGAACTCGTCGCGGGCGGGCGCCATGAACCGGGAGTGGAACGCGGCGGAGACCTTCAGCCGGGCGGTGCGGACGCGGCGCTCGTCGAGCAGCGGCTGCGCGCGGTCGATCTCCGCGCGGTCGCCGGAGAGCACCAGCTGGCTGTCGGTGTTGATGTTCGCGAGGTCCAGCCGGGTCAGCTCGTGCTCGGCGAGGAACGCCCTCAGGTCGGCGACGCCGAGCCCGACGACGGCGAGCATCGCGCCGTTCTCGGCCCGTGCCATCAGTTCGCCGCGCTTGGCCACGAGCTTGAGGCCGGTCTCGAAGTCGAAGGCGCCGGCGGCGTGCAGCGCGTTGTACTCGCCGAGGCTGTGCCCGAGCAGGTAGTCGCCAGCGGGCTCACCGCGCTCCAGCGAGTCCACGTAGGACAGCGCGTTGACCGCGTACAGCGCGGGCTGGGTGTAGCGGGTGTCGTCGAGCCGCCCGTCCGGGTCCTCCAGGCACAACCGGGGGAGGTCGTAGCCGAGGACGTCGCTCGCCCGCTCCGCCAGCCGCGGGTAGCGCTCGAACAATCCGGCCCCCATGCCGACGGCCTGCGATCCCTGGCCGGGGAAGAGCACGGAACGCGCGCCCGCGACGGCAGCACTCATGCCGACACCGCGGTGGTGTTCCGGAACAGGGCGCGACCTCGCCACATCGAGTGCCTCCTGATTGCACGACGACCCCATCAGCAGAGCCGATCTCATCAGCACGCTAGAGACGCTCCGGAACTGTTCGCAATCTTCAGAACTGCGCCCGACGGACATCTAGTGAAATCCCCAGAGGCACTTCTAAGGAAATCACCAGCAACTAACCCATTCGCCCCAGCCACCGACTCGGCGAGACCACCGGCAACCGTCTTCCCAGGCGAAACGACTCGTGGGTGATTCCCCTAGGAATAGCGCCGAGCCGCATCGCGCGCGGAGCCGAATGGCGCTCCTCGTTCTGCGCCGGATCAGGGTCACACACCGGACGGCCCGAGTCCACCCCCATCAGGAGCAAGAATTCCCAGTTCACACCCCACGCAGCGGCCAGCGGAGGGATTCGGCACCGCCGACCGGACGTCGCCCGCGCATCCGGCCGCGTCACCATGCGAACACGCGGGGTGAACATTCGAATCGAGCACCTCCGGGATTCCCGACCGGCAGCACGACGCGAGACCATTGCATTCGTCATGGGAACGGTGAACCCGTTCCCGGAACACCCGGTACCACCACTCGGCGCGCACGCCCGCGAATAGCGGACCGCCCCGATACCCGCGACGAGACCCCACCGGCACATCCCCCACCGAATAATGACGCCGACGCCTCTTTGTATACGTCGGCTTGATTCCACTCGCCGCTCGACAACGGCAATACCGGAAAACTCCGGTCCGCAATGCGGCGGAGCCCGCGCCCCCGCCGACCACCGCCGCGCGCCGACCCGGCGAGACCCCTCGGGCGCCGCGCGAGAGCGAAGCATAGATCACAGCACGATCACGACCATCGAGACCACGAGGTTTCGAATAGAACGGGTTCGCGCATCCGCCCTGGTGGCGCCGGAACGACCGCAGGTGATCCGACGGTTCACGCTGAAACCACTTCCGCCGATACCACGTTTTCGCAGTTCACAGCGTCGCGCGCATAGCACGGGGTCACGTTGGCATCACCGGCGGGACTTGCTACCGTCACCTCGAAGTCGCATTCCGGATCGCACTCAGCGCGGAGTGCACAGCAGATTTCCCCTGCACATCAGCAGAACCGGGACGTCCGGCAGCACCGAGCAACGCGACTCGCAGCACGCCCCTAGTCGTCGGCGCCACTCATTCGTTGTGCCCCACTGCTTCCCCGGAGGAAAGCCAGTGAGTTCCGGCCCGCTGGACGGACCGCGGATCTCCCCGATCCGCGCGCCCCGGCGTGCCGCCACGGCCGGCTCGGCCGCGGTGCGGATGCACGAAGCGCGGCGAAGCCGACCCCGGTCCCCAGTGGACGTCGCGGCACCGCATTTCCCTTCGCCCGCAACGGAATTCGCGGGCGACCGGTGGACCACATCGATGTCGTCCCCGGCCGGTGCCACGACCTGACAGCTCCGCGCCGCGCGCGCACCCGACTCCACCCGCGGTGGTCCGTGACGTCCGCCGCTCTCCCCAGCACGCGACATCACGCGAACCCCCGGAGGAAGAACCCCCCATGATCGTCGAGTTACACCTGCTCCAGTCCGTTCCGGCGAGCACGCTCAACCGGGAGGACGTGGAGCACCCTCGGCACACCGGCTTCGGCAACGTCGCCCGCGGCTCGATCTCCGCCCACTTCCTGCGCCGCTCCACGCGCGGCCTGCTCGCCGAGAGCGGGGCGGACCTCTCCTCCGCCGGGATCTCCACCCGCCGGCTGGTCTCCGACGCGGGCCGCTGGATCGACTCGGCCAGCTGCCTCGACGATCCCAGCGACGACACCGACGACGCCGTGCGGGAGGCCTTCTACGAACTCGGATTCGGCGTCGCCAAAGCGGATCTGACCCCGTCGGTGATGTTCACCGGGCAGCGGGCGAGCGAGGAGCTCGCCCGGTTCTGCCTCGACGACTGGGACGACTACGCCGACCGAGCCGACCGGCGCAAGAAGATCCACGCGAACGCCGAGAGCCCCGAGCACGCGCGGGCGGACGAGCTCAAGCTCCCGAACGTCAAGACCAAGGAGGAGCAGCTCGCGGCGGCCGAACGCATCCTCGCGCCCCGCCAGGCCCTCGACGTGGCGCTGCACGGCGGCGGGATCGCGGAGTACGACGGCTTCAGCGCCGAGCCCGCCGTCGAGGTGGCGCACGCGCTGTCCACCCACCCCGCCGAGTCCGGCGCCGACGCGGCACCGGACGGCACCGTCGAGGTCGACGCCGCGTGCTACTACCGCTACGCCCGCCTCGACCTGGCTCGGCTCGCGCACAACCTCGGCGGCGACCGCGAACTCGTCGAGCGCGCCGCGAAGCTCTGGCTGCACTCGACGGTGCACGCCGTCCCCGGCAGCGGCCCGAACGCCACCGCCGCCCGCACCGTGCCCGAGGTGGTGCTGGCCGTGGTGCGCGAGCACGGTTCGTGGAACCTCGCCAACGCCTTCCTCGACCCGGTCACCGGCACCGACGTGCTGACCCGCTCGGCGGACCGGCTCGTCGAGCACTTCGGCCGGGTCCGCGCCTTCTACGGCACCGACGAGATCCGCGAGGTCCTCGGCGCCGCCATCACCGGCACCCTCCCCCTGGAACGCACCCACCAGCCCAGCACCCTCGACGACTTCACCCACCGCACCATCAACGCCGCCCTCCACGGCTGAGTCCGCGACCCCGGAAGCACTTCGCGGAGGCCGCACCGCCACGATTCGTTGTCATGGCGGGTTTCCCTGCCGCCCGCGAACATCCGAGCTCTCCCAGGCCGCTCGTTCGGACGGCGTTTCACCAGATCCCCGATCTTGATCCGGATCGCCCCCTGGAGTCCGGCCGGACACCGCGAGTTGATGCCGGAACGGCCAGGCGCACAGGTGACGTGCCCTTGGCCCAGCAGTGAGGCGCCCGGACGACGATCGTCGGCGAACCCGGCGAACCCGGCGATCGCGGCGATCGCGGCGATCGCGGCGATCGGCGAGGCTCCCTCCGCCGCCGGAGGGGGCCTCGCCGGGTCAGCCGGTCACTGCCGGGGCGTCAGAGCTGGTAGGCCCAGAGCTCGTACACGCCGACGGCGTTGCGGCGGCACTCGTGGCCCAGGCTCGGGCCGCCGCCGTGCGCGTCGTCCCACGCCTTCTCGCACGCGGCGGCGGTGTTGTACCACTTGCCGGTGTAGACGTAGCCCTCCGCGGCGGCGGGCGCCGCGGTGGCCAGCAGCATTCCGAGCCCGAGCGCGGCACCGGTCGCAAACTTCTTCACAGTGATCCCTTCGTCGACCTGCGTGACGGCGTGCCGACCGGACCGACGCGTTCTCGCCGGTCGGCCTCGCCCCATTCCCGGGGGCGGAGATCGCAGGGATTCGCCGCGCGGCGCACCCGCCGCGCGATGAACGAGATTCCCCCTGGTCGGATCAGCCCCCGCACCACCGAGTCGACCGGAACACCGGTCGGGCCGTCGGGCGGACCGGGGTCGCGCCGGATTGCGCAGGGAAACCCTTCCCGAACTCCGAACCCGGCCACCTGCGGAGGGTGGACGCCGGTCCGGGCGGCGGCGCAGCGCGCCTTCGGTGCCGGCGGACGACGTTCAGCAGCTCGACTCGAACAGGCTGCGGTCGAGCGGAATTCCGGGGCGCGGAGCTCAGCCCGCCGTGAGGTACCGGGTCAGCATGGCGACCAGTTCGTTCTCGAAGCTCGGGATGTCGATCGGGTCGGCGGCGGCGATGAGCCGGTGCACGACGAGCTCGACGGTGGAGACGACCAGGCGGGCCGCGGTGTGCGGATCGGCCACTCGGACCGCGGGGTGCTGCTCGATCAGGTCGCGGGCGTAGGTGATGTGGAAGCGCTCGACGCGCGCGATCTTGTCCAGCAGCGCCTGCGAGCGCGGCGCCTCCTCGATCATGATGCGCAGCAGCTTCGGATCGTCGAGGTGGTTGTCGATGGCGGCGCGGACGAACAGCCGGATCGTGTCCTCGACGGAGTCGGGCAGCTGCTCGGGCAACCGCTCGCGGGTGTTGCGCAGGCCGTCGTCGAGGTGGCGGGTCAGCAGCTCGACGAGGATCGCGTCCTTGTTCGGGAAGTACTGGTACAGCGAGCCGATGGAGATCCGCGCCCGCTCCGCGATGCGGTTGGTGGTGCCCGCGGCGTAGCCGTGCTCGGTGAAAACGCGAGCAGCCGCCGTGAGGATGCGCTGCCGGGTCAGTTCGGCCCGGACCTGGCGCGGTTGCTTGCGTGGTCGCAGCCGACGCTCACCCGAGTTCACGGCACCTCCTGGTGTGCGCCGGAAAGCGAGTAGCGCACGAAGCGAACAATTGCTCATAATTGTGCCACGGCCTGGGGTGATGCAGCCATCACCGGTGGGCTGACCCGACATTTCCCGCCATGGGAGGAACCGTCCATGACGCACGCCCGACCCCGTCCCCGCCGGGTGCCGATGGAGGAGCTGCGCGCTCGGCTCGGCCACCCCGACGACATGCTCAAGGCCCTCAAGTCCGGGGATCGCGTCGACGAGCACGTGCACCGCTTCATCGCGCACTCCCCGTACCTGTCGATGGCCACCTCCGACGCGGCGGGCCGGGCCGACTGCTCGCCGCGCGGTGATCAGCCCGGGTTCGTGAAGGTGCTCGACGAGCGCACGCTGGCGATCCCGGACCGGCCGGGCAACAAGATGGCCGACTCGTTCCACAACCTCGCCGAGAACGACGGGATCGGGCTGCTGTTCCTCGTGCCCGGCGTCGCGGAAGTGCTGCGCGTCAACGGAAGCGCGTACGCCACCGACGAACCCGACGTGCTCGCCCGGATGCGGGTCAACGGCAGGGACGCGCAGTTCGCGCTGATCGTGGAAGTGGAGCAGGTCTTCTTCCACTGCGGGCGGGCGCTGCTGCGGTCCCGGCTGTGGGATCCGGACAGCCAGGCCCTCGCCCAGGAAATCCCGTCGCCGGGCGAGATCGCCGCCTCGCAGGCGGGCCTGGACATCGACCCCGCGGTGCTCGAACGCGAGCTGCAGGCCGGGTACCGCCGGCTGTACTGACGCCGCACCCGCTCGGCGGGAAAAACCGTTGTCGCCGGGGTGAGGTCGGCTGTTACGGTGCCGTACGAGCGCAGGACGAGGTTCTGCGGTGCCGCTGAGCAGGGAGTTCCGACGTGGTGAGCGACGACGACATCTCCGGGTGATTCCGGAGCCCGAGCACCTCCGCACCCGTCTCCGGGTGGTCCGGGAGGTCTTGTCGTCGTACCTGTTTCCCCGTCCGCTCAGCGGGCCGCGGTGGCGCGCCCGCCCGGCGTTGGAAGGCATCCTCCATGCCCGACGCACTGATCGTGTGTTCCGATCTCACCTTCTCCTGGCCCGATGACACGCCCGTGTTCGACGAGCTGTCGTTCACCGCGGGCACGGGTCGCACCGGGCTCGTCGCGCCCAACGGCGCGGGCAAGAGCACGCTGCTCAAGCTCATCGCCGGGCGGCACCGGCCGCGGTCCGGCTCCGTCACCGTCCACGGCGTCGTCGGCTACCTGCCGCAGAACCTGCCGCTGGCCGGGGAGCTCACCGTGGCCGAAGTGCTGGAGATCGCCCCGGTGCTCGCCGCGTTGCGCGCCATCGAAGCCGGGGACGTCGACGAGCACCACTTCGCCGTCGTCGGCAACGACTGGGACATCGAAGAACGGGCTCGGGCCGAGCTGGATCGGCTCGGGCTGGGCGACGTGGCGCTGGACCGGCCGCTGGGCACGTTCAGCGGCGGCCAGGTCGTGTCCCTCGGACTCGCCGCGCAACTGCTCAAGCGGCCCGACGTGCTGCTGCTGGACGAGCCCACCAACAACCTCGACCGCGACGCGCGCCGACGCCTGCACTCCGCGCTGGAGGAGTGGAACGGGTGCCTGCTGCTGGTGGGCCACGACCGCGAACTGCTCGACCGGATGGACCGCATCGCCGAGCTCGACCGGGGTGAGATGCGCTGGTACGGCGGCAACTTCACCGACTACGAGGCCGCGCTGCGCGCCGAGCAGGAGGTCGCCGAGCGCAACGTCCGCAACGCCGAGCACGAGGTCAAGCGGGAGAAGCGGGAACGCCAGCAGGCTCGGGAACGCGCGGACCGCCGCGCGAGCAACGCCGCCCGCAACGTCAAGTCCGCCGGGCTGCCGAAGATCCTCGCCGGAGCCCGCAAGCGCCGCGCGCAGGAATCCGCGGGCCGGGCGGACGGGACGCACGCGCAGCGGGTCGAGGAGGCCAAGGCCAAGCTCGACGAGGCCGGTCGGGCGCTGCGCGACGACGAGAAGATCTCCTTGGCACTGCCCGGAACCCGCGTGCCCGCCGGGCGCACGGTGTTCCTCGGCGAAGGGCTGCGCGTCGGCTACGCGGGTCCGCCCGTGTTCGCCGAGCCGGGGGTGGACCTGGCGATCCGTGGTCCGGAGCGCGTCGCGCTCACCGGGGCCAACGGGTCCGGGAAGTCGACGCTGCTGCGCCTGATCACCGGTGAGCTCGCCCCGGAGCACGGCGAGATCACCCGGACCGAGGGGCGCATCGCCTACCTCTCGCAGCGGCTGGACCTGCTCGACACCGGCCGCACCGTCGCCGAGAACCTGCGGGCGTTCGCGCCGGAACTGCCGCAGTCGCGGTTCATGCACGTGCTGGCCCGGTTCCTGTTCAAGGGCGACCGGATGCACCTGCCCGTCGAAGTCCTCTCCGGCGGGGAGCGGCTGCGCGCGACGCTGGCCTGCGTGCTGTGCGCGGAACCCGCGCCGCAGCTGCTGCTGCTCGACGAGCCGACGAACAACCTCGACCTGGTCAGCGTCGGCCAGCTGGAGAGCGCCCTGCACGCCTACGAAGGCGCCCTCGTCGTGGTCAGCCACGACGACCGGTTCCTCACCGAGATCGGCGTGACCCGACGACTGCACCTGTCCGGCGGTGCACTGCGCGAAGCGGGCGAGCCGAGCTGATCGGGCGGCACCGGCGAGGAATCCGCTGAGACGATCCCGGCCGATCAGAACAATCCGCACGGTATCCGAAACAGGAATTTCCGACCGGCATGCGGAACAACAGAACCGGCAATGGGAAACCGGTAGAGCGCGCGAAGAACACTCCTGCGCACGAGCGTGACACCCGAAGGGACGTATGCGATTACCGCCCACTTCCAGTAACTTGGAAGAACTGGGAAGGTGATCGACCCGATTCGGTCGGCGGCATCGGATCACATCAGATGTGGCGTGATCCGACCGATGCCGTACGGCCCGCGTCGACCGGGCTCCGCACCTGTTGACGTCGGGAAATCAGACCGCTGACGCGGGACGGGCCATCGCGGCGCGCGAATCGACGTCGATTCGCGCGCCGCACCCGCCGGGCAGCCGGACATCCGCCGTTGCACCGAACACGTGCACTATGCGCGTTCGATGAGCAAGACGATTCGGAGGAGGAACAGTGGGGGGAAGCATTTCCGGTGACGGGTCCACACGGAATGCGGCCATCCTCATCGCGCACGGCATTCCCGCTTACCGCTACGGGCTCGCGCTGGGCTTGGAGAAATCAGAATTCGCGGTGCAGGAGTCCGCTCCGGCGGACGCGCCGGACACCGGCGAGTG